>DOSQ01000067.1:0-2021 GCA_003512125.1 Acidaminococcaceae bacterium | reverse complement strand
CCGCCGTATTTATTCGCCTGCCATTCGCCCTGTTTTTTCCCATAATCCAGATACAGCATATTAGCTACGGCGTCAATCCGCAGCCCGTCCAGATGGAACTGCTCCAGCCAGAAGCAGGCGCTTGAAATCAGGAAACTCTGCACTTCCGGACGGCCGTAATCAAAGTTCATGGTATCCCAGTCTTTATTTTCCGCCAAAACGGGATTCCCCGACTCGTACAACGGCTCCCCGTCAAAATGTCGGAGACCGTGGGCATCCTTACAAAAATGTCCCGGTACCCAGTCCAGGATCACGCCGATTTTATTTTTGTGCAGCGTGTCTACCAGATACATAAAATCTTCCGGCGAACCGTAACGGCTGGTAGCGGCAAAATACCCGGTCGCCTGATAACCCCAGGACCCGTCGTAAGGGTACTCGCACAGAGGCATCAGTTCCACATGGGTATAGTGCATTTCTTTAACATACTGCGCCAGCGGCTCCGCAATGTCACGGTAATTCATCACCTCGCCTGACGCGTCGCGTTTCCAGGAGCCCAGATGGACTTCATAGATCAGCATGGGATTATGGTAGGAATCATACTCCTTCCGGCTTTTTTGCCAGCTGACGTCATGCCATTGATAATGCAGGTTCTTTACTATGGAAGCGGTGTTTGGGCGCAGTTCTGCTGCAAACCCGTAAGGGTCACTCTTTAAGATGACCTCTCCCGACGCTGTTTTAATGGCATATTTATAAGTCGTACCCTCATGAAGCCCCGGTACATAGGCAACCCAGAGGCCAATTCCCTGTTTTGCCCGATCCATAGGCGTCGCTTTCACATCCCAGCCGTTAAAATCCCCTACTACGCTGACCGCCCGGGCATGGGGAGCCCACACACAGAAGCGGACGCTGGATTTCTGTTTCCAGCTGGTAAGATGGGCGCCAAACAGCCGGTAACTGCTGTAATTGGTCCCCTGATGGAAAAGATAGGTACTGTATGCATCAATCGCACTGATTCGCATGGTAAATCCTCTTACATTCAAAATTTCCGATTATCTGAACACCGATAGTCCGCGTTTCGGTTAACTACCCGGTACGCTTCCTCCGTTGGATCAGATGATACTTCAGATTTTTACTGCTTTCAGATTCCAAATCTCTTTTGCATATTCCCGAATGGTCCTGTCACTGGAGAAATGTCCCGCATGGGCAATATTCACCGTACTGGACCGGTACCATCCGTCAATATTTCTGTACCGGCGCTGAATCTCTTCCTGGGCGGCGCAGTAGGGTTTAAAATCCTTTAACACAAAGAACTCATCATTACGGTCCAGCAACGCTTCCCGCAGCTGTCCGAACATGGGATTTTCCTCGAAGACTTCCAACATGCGGCGTACATCTGCGTCGCTGTTGTAAATATCCCAGGAAGAATATCCGCCCTCCTGATAATACTGCTGGACTTCTTCTGCCCGCAGACCGAAGATTACGCTGTGTGCATCTCCCACTTCCTGATGGATCTCCACATTGGCCCCGTCCATAGTTCCCAGCGTAATAGCCCCGTTAAACATAAATTTCATGTTGCCGGTACCGGAGGCTTCCTTGCTGGCTGTGGAAATCTGCTCACTGACATCGGCAGCAGGGAACAGTTTCTGCCCCAGAGATACGTTATAGTTTTCCAGGAACACCACTTTCAGTTTATCCGCCACCCTGTGATCCTGATCAATGAGCTTTGCCACCGTATTGATCAGCTGGATGGTGATCTTCGCTTCCCCATAACTGGCCGCTGCCTTGCCTCCGAAAATGAAGGTCCGGGGAACCATATCCAGATGGGGGTTTTCTACCAGCTCCCTGTACAGATGATACACGTGCAGGATATTCAGAAGCTGACGCTTGTACATATGCATCCGTTTAATCTGGATATCAAAGATGGAATGAGGATTTATCGTAATATTTCGTTCCTTATATAAATATTGCGCGAGAATATCCTTGCGTTGCTGTTTCACCGCTGCCAGTTCCCTGCAGAACGATTTATTGTTTCCAAATGGCTC
>DOSQ01000035.1 GCA_003512125.1 Acidaminococcaceae bacterium | reverse complement strand
GCTCCGGCAATACCGGATGCTGGGGCCCAAAGGGTACAACTGTACTTTTGCCCATATCAGTTTCCTCCTTCCGCAGGTTTTGCCGCGGTTGCATCAGGTTTCGGCGCTGCCGGCGCGGTTCCCGGTTTTGCTGCCGCAGCAGCAGGCTTGACCGAAGCGTCTACGCCCAGTCCGGGCCGCAAGTTTACTTTTATGGCCGCAGCCGGCTGTTTCGCGTTGGCCAGCTCATGCCAGGGCATGGGCTTGGCAAGATGGAAGAACTTTCCGCCGTAATCCACTTCCGGGGCAATGAATTCCACGTTCAGCCCGAACAGGTCGTGGATCTCGTTTTCCCAGACAAAGGCGTACCAGTACTGGCCGGTGACGCTCATGACGGAACCGTCCAGAGGCACCACGACCCGCAGGTTTTCCATCACACAATCCTTATCAAAACTGTAGGTCAGTTCATAGCCTTCCGGAATCCGGGTACACAGAATCTGTGTCATTCGGTATCCGTCCTTTTTATACCGGGCTGTTCTTGCCAGCAGCTCCGTTGTTTCAATCTGAGTCATTTCCTGTTTCATTTTCCGGCCTCCTGACTTTTATTGACAGCCACGCCGACTTCCAGCTCCTTTTCCCGCAATTCCTGTTTTTCTCTTGCGGGGACCGCCAGCGCCTTCTGCTTTTCTTCCAACACAGACAGGCCTTTCACCACACCGTCGATAATGGACTCCGGTCTTGCAGCGCAGCCCGGCACATACACATCCACCGGGATAGCTTTGTCCATGCCACCCAGCATATTGTAGCAGTCATGGAACACGCCGCCGCTGCAGGCACAGGTCCCTACCGCTATGACCACCTTCGGTTCCGGAATCTGTTCGTAAATCTGTTTCACAACCGGAAGGTTCTGGGTATTTACGCCGCCCGTCACCAGAAAAATATCAGCGTGTTTGGGATTGCCGGTATTCACAATGCCGAACCGTTCCACATCGTACAGCGGGGTCAGGCAGGCCAGCACCTCGATGTCGCAGCCGTTACAGCTGGAACCATCGTAATGAACAAGCCAGGGAGATTTCTTTATATAACTCATATAAGCCGCATCCTTTCCTTGCCATGCTTATCGTAATATCATTCCTGCCAAAGTCTGTTGCATATGCATGATACAGCCGGAAATAACTCTCAGCGGACCTGCATCAGGAACATAATGTTTACAAATCCTGCAACCAATGTAACCAGCCATGTGGAAGCCAGCATACTTTCCCATTTTACACGGGAACAGCAGTTGTCCACCAGAATGTCGCCAAAATATGTAACCGCACACATGAACAGCCCCAGCGCCGGACTCCACGGCGCGGCCCAGGCAAAGAACATGTACACAAAACCCAGCAGGAACACATTTTCATACCAGTGTGCCAGTTCGATCACCGCCAGCGACCGCCCGGAGATCTCTGTCAGCGCTCCCTGGATCAGTTCCTGATGCGCTTCATGGGAAACGGAAAGATCAAAGGGTGATTTACGGAATTTAATCAGCAGGATATAGCTCAGCCCGACAAAGATACCGGGCATGTAGATAAAATTCATCTGCGGCGATTTCAGGATCTCACCGATGCTGAACGTACCGCAGTTCAGGTAAAATCCCAGCGCCACCAGCAGCAGCATGGGTTCGTAGGACATGGTCTGCACCAGTTCTCTCTCTGCACCGATCTGACTGTAGGGGGAATTGGAAGAATAGGCGGCGACGATGAAGCAGACGCTGGCCATGGTAAGTGTGAATACTACCAGCAGGATATCCCCATGGGTGAAGAAGAAAAGACCGCTGATCACCACAAAGAGAAGAAAACCGGTCACATAGAAGCTCTGGGCTTTGTTTACCGCCACAGGCTGTTTATCCCAAAGCTTGAAAAAATCATAAAAGGGCTGCATAATGGGAGGCCCTACCCTGCGCTGCATGCGTGCGGAAATTTTGCGGTCAATACCGGCCAGCAGGCCGCCAATAACAGGGGCCAGGATCAGATATGCAATCCCCGAAATAATGTTAAGAACCATCTCAGACATGGAAAGCACCTCCGAATATTATTGCAAACTCAATTAACAGACAGGACCCGCAAAGGATGAATCCGCACAGTTTCATCTTTGCCTCCCCGAACCATTTTTCCATATACCAGTTTCGGATCGTAACCGGGATCACCTGCCCGGCAGCACCCCGGTACGACTGGTTGTCGCCGAGGTTTTCCCCGGCCAGGTTGGTAACCACCAGTTTCTTTTCCCGGCCCTTGCCGAAATGCAGCGGCAGGACTACCAGCAACAGAACCATCATGGACATGATAAGCAGATTGCTGCGGGAAATAACTTCCATCGTTGTTTCATACGTAACTTCCAGATAGGGAATCACGGCCATCTGGGAAATTACCGGGAACAGCACGCAGGTCACAATGGTCAGGGCGCTTAACGTACGTAACGCCAGCCACTGCACGCCGTGGATCCCTTCCTCCAGATTCGTCTCTGTAGGAATGTACGCCGTAATTTTGCCCAGCCACTTGGTCCAATAGAACAAGGTGGTGGACGAGCCAAATACGAGAACCAGCAATAACAGCGGATGTCCCGCATCTACGAACGCTTTCATGGCAGCCCACTTGGAAATCAGCATACCGAAAGGCGCCAGAAACATACCGCAGATACCGATGATCATGCAGAGAGCCAACCCCGGCAGCGAACAGAACATGCCGTCGAAGTTTTCAATGTCGCGGCTGCCCAGCTGCTGTTCTGCCGTACCCACCGAAAGGAACATCAGGCTCTTGGCCACTGCGTGGAAAACTACAATCATAATAGCAGTCCAGGCTGCTTCATAGGAACCGATGCCTGCACAGCAGACGATCAGGCCCAGATTGGAAATCGTGGAATAGGCCAGCACTTTTTTTCCGTCAGACTGGGAAATGGCCGCAAACGAAGCAAATAGGAAGGTAGCTCCGCCGATGAACATGGTCATCAGCCCTGCATGGTTGCCGCCCAGAATGGGGCAAAGTTTGATGATCAGGAACACGCCCGCTTTTACCATCGTGGATGAATGGAGCAGTGCCGATGTTGGCGTGGGCGCGACCATGGCTCCCAGCAGCCAGCCGGAAAACGGCATCATGGCTGCTTTGGTAAAACCGCAGAAGACCAGGAGCGCAACCGCCAGTTCAACCGGCTGCGCGCTGCGGCCCAGATTGATCAGCATGGAAAGTTCCACCGTTTCATACTCTGTGCCCAGCCAGATAATGGCCGCGGCAAAGGCTACACCGCCCAACAGATTCATCCACAGGGCTTTAAAGGAATTTTCAACAGCTTCCTGCGTCTGTGTGTAACCGATCAGCAGGAACGAGCACAGGCTGGTAATTTCCCAGCAAGTGTACATGATCAGCAGGTTGTTGGAAATAACCAGGCCGAACATCGCCGAAAGGAACAGGAAGATGACAAAGAAGAAGAACGGACGCCTGTCCTGCACATCACGATGTTCTTTCTGGAATTCTTCCATATATCCTAACGAGAAAACAGCGATGAGGCTGCCAATAATACCGGCAATCAGCACCATGATCAGTGCAAAATTATCAATAGCAAGATCATACCGGACTTCAATCGCATGCCCTATCCTCTGTTCAAACCAGAGGATCCCGGCAAGCTGTACCAGTTCCAGCAACGCGATTTTGAACTTTTTGAACCGTATCAGCGTGTAATAAAAAATGACAGCAGCGGCAATGACGTCCACAGCAAGCAGAATCGCCGGCAGTAAGCCTCCGGTAATTTTAAAAAACTCCGGATGCCCAAAATAACGAACTGCCGTCCCTACAGATAAGACCATAGTAACGGCCGCCGCCAGTTTCACAAGGATGTTGCGGGCCCCATTGCCCCGGAAGCAGAACGCAAGGATTGCCGCCGCTAACGGTACGCCAATCAATAAGCTTGGTAAACACATAAAGCAGTCCTTCTTTCCTAATTAGTGTACATGATAAACCAGGGATATCGTGAATATAGCGTATACTTTATCATAATATAAGGAATCTGGCAAGCCTGTTTTTAAATTTTCTTTTAAATCATTGCTGAATTTCGTTTTATTGTAATAATCGCAACAGTATAGCGGTATTTACTGTACCGGGAACCGGAACGTTACCGGGTTTTGCCTGTGCTGCCGAAACCGCCGCTGCGTTCTTTTTTTTCTGCAGCATTGTCGTCGTCAGTCGTCAGGTATTTATAAAAAATACCCTGGGCAACCCGTTCGCCTTTCTTTAACACCAGCGGCTGCAGGCCGGTGTTCACCAGCGCCAGCATGATGTGGCCTTCGTTATCCGGATTGTTATAGTAATCCGCGTCGATGATCCCTACATTGTTCACAAGGCGCAGTCCGGATTTGATTGCCATGCTGGAACGGATATGGACCCCAAGGAACTCATCCTCCTGCATATACGCCTTGACGCCTGTGGGCACCATCACCAGACGGTTCGGCAGCAGTGCCACATCCTCCGGAACGCAGATATCATAGCCGGCAGACGTTTTCGTCTTACGCGCCGGCATGGGAAACTCTGCCTCTTTATACTTACTGATCTTTTCAAAACCGCGGATCTTCATTTTAACCCTCCCCCGTTACTTATCTGTTCTCCCGGCGCTGATACCGGGCATTAAATCTGTATTTACTACGATTATACCATATCCCACCGGGATTATCGAAAAATATTCTGTATACAGCAAAAAACTTTTAAAATCAGGATACTTCATATATAATATAGACAACGCAACAAAAAGACAAAAACAC
>DOSQ01000107.1 GCA_003512125.1 Acidaminococcaceae bacterium | reverse complement strand
GGGACAGGTCCGGGGAATCTACCAGACCTTTTACAAAACGCAGGTAATCCGGCAGCAGGTCTTTACATTTTTCCATAATAAATACGGAACGGGAGAAGAGTTGCAGGCCCGGTTCATATTCCTGGAAATACAGGTTGGCCGGCGCCTTGCCCGGAATATACAGCAGCGCGGTGTATTCCACGGTGCCCTCTGCACGGGTGTGGTAGTACCACATGGGGTCTTCCCACTCGTGGAACTGATGCTTGAAAAATTCATTGTACTCTTCCGCTTTAATGGAACTCTTGTTCCGTTTCCACAGGGGAGTCTGGGAGTTCAGGGTCTTGTCTTCTGTTTTTTTAACCGGCGGCAGCTTGTCGTCGATATCGCCCTTGTCGTTGCGGGCCGGTTCCTCCGTAGTTTCTTCCATTTTAACAGGATAGCGGATGTAATCGGAATATTTTTTCACCAGGCTTTCCAACGTCCAGTAGCTGGTCATATCCTGCTCCGCGCCTTCGCCGGCATAGGCTTCGCCCAGCTGCAGAGTGATGCTGGTACCGTGTTTTTCCACCTCGCAGGGTTCGATAGTGTACGTGCCGTCAGCGGCGGATTCCCACTTCCAGCCTTCCTTTTCCCCGGCCTTGCGGGTTACCAGCGTTACTTTGTCGGAAACCATGAACGCAGAATAGAAACCTACGCCAAACTGACCGATCAGATCTTTCGTCGTGTTATCAGTCTTGGCGTCTTTACCGGCTTCTTCTTCAACCTTTTTGGCAATCTTGTTGGCTTCTTCCAGCTTGGCCAGGAATTCTTTGGTACCGGACTGGGCAATCGTTCCGATGTTTTTGATCACTTCTTCTTTCGTCATACCGATGCCGTTATCGGTGATGGTCAGGGTCTTTGCTTTTTCATCCGGGGTCAGACGGATTACAAACTCACTGTCCCCTTCCAGCAGTTCGCTGTTGGTAAGGGACGCAAACCGCAGCTTGTCAATGGCGTCGCTGGCGTTGGAAATCAGCTCGCGCAGAAAAATCTCGTGATTCGTGTAAATGGAATTGATCATTAAATTCAACAGCTGTTTGGTCTCTGCCTGAAACTCAAACTTTTCTTTTTCCATGGTAAAACACTCCTTTTATATACATGATTCTGAAAACAAATGGTTTTGCGATGTATCTGAAGAATATCTCTTAACAATATCTGCAAATATTTCATCGCACGGGCTTTAGCACTCTTTTTATCAGAGTGCCAGCCAGCATACATATAATACCACGCTTGCAAAGAAAAGTCAAAAAGTCAACGGCAATTTCACAAAAATTTCCTGACAAAACCATTTCTTTACAATATATCAATCAATTCCCCTGCCAGCGCTTTGTTAATACTGCGAACGGCACAGAATTTCCCGCACATGCTGCAGGTATCGCTGTGATCGTCTTCCGGAGCGCGGCTGGCCCGGACAGCTTTGGCGGTCTCCGGATCAATGGCTTCTTTCCACTGTGCTTCCCAGTCCAGTTTACGGCGGGCATCTGCCATCCGGTCGTCCTGCTCCCGTGCGTGGGGGATGCCTTTGGCAATATCTGCCGCATGGGCCGCAATCTTACTTGCGATGATACCCTGTTTTACGTCTTCCACATTAGGCAGGGCAAGATGTTCCGCCGGCGTCACATAGCATAAAAACGCAGCCCCTGACATAGCGGCCACCGCGCCGCCGATGGCGGCCGTGATATGGTCATACCCCGGTGCGATATCCGTGACCAGCGGTCCCAACACATAAAAGGGCGCGCCCTTGCAGATGGTCTGCTGTACTTTCATGTTGGCCGCGATCTGGTCCAGGGGCACATGGCCCGGCCCTTCCACCATTACCTGCACATCCTTTTCCCAAGCCCGCTGGGTCAGTTCGCCCAGCCGCACCAGTTCCTCAATCTGGCATTGGTCGGTAGCATCCGCCAGACAGCCCGGACGGCAGGCATCCCCCAGGCTGATGGTTACGTCATGTTCCCGGCAGATTTCCAGGATTTCATCATAATATTCATAGAACGGATTTTCCTCGCCCGTCATACTCATCCAGGCGAAGACCAGACTGCCGCCCCGGCTCACTAAATTCATTTTACGTTTGCCGGCCCGGATCTGCTCAATGGTCTTCCGGGTGATGCCGCAGTGCAGGGTTACGAAATCCACGCCGTCCTCTGCATGGAGGCGCACTACGTCAACAAAATCTTTTGCTGTCAACGTATTTAAGTCTCTCTGGTAATGAATGACCGCATCGTACACCGGCACCGTACCGATCATGGCGGGACATTCCCGGCACAGTTTCTGCCGGAAAGGCTGGGTATTGCCATGGCTGGACAGGTCCATGATGGCTTCCGCCCCCATGTTCACGGCGCTCATCACCTTTTTCATTTCAATATCGTAATCCTTGCAGTCGCGGCTGACGCCCAGGTTCACATTGATCTTGGTCTTCAGCATACTGCCGATGCCGTTGGGGTCAAGACTTTTATGCAGCGGGTTGGCCGGGATAACGATCGTTCCGTTTGCCACCCTCTCCCGGATAAATTCCACGGAACGGTCTTCCTTCGCAGCTACCTTTTCCATTTCCGGCGTGATGATGTTTTTCCGCGCTGCTTCCATTTGGGTGTAATAAGATTTTTCCATATTATTTTTCCCCTTTTGCAAAAACGTTTTTGCGTAATTATTTTCTAATCAGATATTTTTCGTAACTTTTTTCCTGTACGCTATAGATTGTAAAAAAATTTTACTGTTGACTTTAATAAAATTTCACGTGAAACAAAATGCAGGCAGTGCCTTTACGGATACTGCCTGCTAAACATTGTTGCAAACTTTTTTTGCAAATCTTTTTCTGACATTCCTACGTTGGCATTATCCAAATCAGGTTCCGGGTC
>DOSQ01000111.1 GCA_003512125.1 Acidaminococcaceae bacterium | reverse complement strand
GCAGCGCGTGGCCATTGCCCGGGCCCTGTGCATGAAACCCAAGGCCATGTTGTTTGACGAACCTACTTCGGCGCTGGACCCGGAAATGATCAACGAAGTACTGGAGGTTATGAAGCAGCTGGCAAAGGACGGCATGACCATGGTGGTAGTCACCCATGAGATGGGGTTTGCCAGGGAGGTGGGCGACAGGGTGCTGTTCGTGGACGGAGGGTATATTCTGGAAGAAGGGACGCCGGAGCAGGTGTTCGACCATCCGCAGAATCCCCGGACCCGGAGTTTCCTGTCCAAGATTTTATAATTACTGTATTAACATGTAACGAATTTTGCAGTTTTGCAGTAAAAAGTGACAAAAATGAGAAATCTTGTCTCCTATACAGGAATTAAACAGGATATGTCGAATGAATAAGCAACGGACAACGGGTAGGAAATCCTGTGGACTACACAAAGAGGAGGCATTACAGATCAGTTGCAGAACGGGCCGCAGTTTCCTGATCCGGAGCCTGTAATAACCAAGTGACCTTGGACGATCAAGGAGGACTCTGTATGGCAGTTATCGTAAAAGGAAGAAATACCGTTGTATCACCGGCAGTAAAAGCCTATGTTGAAAAGAAAATTGACAAAGTTACCAGGCAGTTTAAGGCAGTGGGAGATATTACCGCAGTACTTAAAGTAGAAAACGGGAACCATATCGCAGAAATTACCGTTCCCGCAAAAGGGATCCTGCTGCGTGCCCAGGAATCCACAAAAGATATGTACTCTTCCATTGATCTTGTAGTAGAGAAAATTGAGCGGCAGGTACATAAATACAAGACCAAACTGATGAAACGGAAATACGGTAATTTCCGGGAAATTCCGGCAGAAACTGCTTCGGTTGTGGAACCGGCCCCGGTTCAGGCAGATGCCGAGGAAGATTTCAAGATTATCCGCAGCAAGAGTTTTACCATGAATCCCATGACTCCGGAAGAGGCAATTTTACAGATGAATCTGCTGAATCACGATTTCTTCGTGTTCTTTGATCCGGATTTTGGCGGGGTCAGTGTGGTGTACCGGCGTAAAGACGGGAATTACGGCTTGCTGGAGCCCAAAGTGGAGTGATTTCCTCAAATACCTATCAAACGCAGGATGAAAGTCCTGCGTTTTTTGTTTTGCATTCTTCACGTAAACTTCACAAAGTATTGCATAGAAACGTCCGTGTTTCTTTGACTTTTACCATTCTTTCTGTTAAAATTTTATGATAGACAATAATGGATATTTGTTTGTTCAGAACAAGTGGAATGACCAGACTTTTAGTTGACAAATCCCAGGTTAAGGAGTGATGAATTTGCTGGAATCTTTAATAAAGAAAATATTCGGAGATCCCAATGAAAAGGAATTAAAAAATATCAAACCGATTGTAGATAAGATCAATTCCCTGGAACCCGAAATGGAACAGATGAGTTCTGCCAACCTGCAGGCCAAGACAAATGAGTTCAAGCTGCGCCTTAAAAAGGGAGAAACGTTGGACGACATTTTGCCGGAAGCGTTTGCGGTAGTAAGGGAAGCGTCCAAACGCGTGACCGGGATGCGGCATTTTGACGTGCAGCTGATCGGCGGTGTGGTGCTGCACCGGGGCAAAATTTCGGAAATGCGTACCGGTGAAGGCAAGACCCTGGTAGCAACGCTGCCGGTATATCTGAACGCATTAACCGGAAAGGGCGTTCATGTGGTTACCGTCAATGATTACCTGGCCCGCCGTGACAGCATTGATATGGGACGTATCTATAATTTCCTGGGCCTGTCTGTCGGGCTGATTGTACATGACATTGATTTCCCTGAAAGGAAAGCTGCCTATCAGGCTGATATTACCTACGGCACGAATAACGAGTTCGGGTTTGACTACCTCCGCGACAACATGGTGGTAGATAAGGACCAGATGGTGCAGCGGGAGCTGAACTACTGCATCGTGGACGAAGTAGACTCCATCCTGATCGATGAAGCCCGTACCCCGCTGATCATTTCCGGCCCCGGTGAAAAATCGGCTGATCTGTATAAAGTCATCGCCCGCATTGTCGCTAACATGAAATTAGGCGAGGATTACACCGTTGATGAGAAGCAGAAGCAGGTTGCACCTACGGAAGCGGGCATTGCCAAGGCGGAAAAGGCGCTGGGTGTTACCAACCTGTACGATACGGAACACGGCGTGGACTTCTCCCACCATATTATGTGCGCCATCAAGGCCAAGGAACTGATGATCCGTGACCGTGACTATGTGGTGAAAGACGGAGAGGTTATCATCGTTGATGAATTTACCGGACGACTGATGTACGGGCGCCGTTATTCCGAAGGCCTGCACCAGGCGATCGAAGCCAAGGAAGGCGTGGTAGTGCAGCGTGAAAGCCAGACGCTGGCCACCATTACCTTCCAGAATTATTTCCGTATGTATAAAAAGCTGGCCGGCATGACCGGTACAGCCAAGACGGAAGAACAGGAATTCCAGAAGATTTACGGTCTGGATGTTGTCGTAATTCCTACCAACAAGCCCATGATCCGAACCGATTACCCGGACGTAATCTTCAAGACCAAGGCTGCCAAATACAGGGCGGTCGTAAATGAAATCGTGAATCTGCATAAGGACGGCCGGCCGGTGCTGGTAGGTACCACGTCCATCACCCAGTCGGAAGACCTGAGTGCATTACTGAAGAAACAGGGCATCCCCCATAACGTACTGAATGCCAAGTATCACGAAAAAGAAGCCATGATCGTGGCGGACGCCGGTCAGCCGGGTCAGGTCACCATCGCTACCAATATGGCAGGCCGCGGTACCGATATTGTGTTGGGCGAAGGTGTGGCTGAGAAGGGCGGTCTGCACATTCTGGGTACGGAGCGTCATGAAAGCCGCCGTATCGATAACCAGCTGCGTGGGCGCTGCGCCCGCCAGGGTGATCCGGGTTCTTCCCGCTTCTACCTGTCCCTGGAAGACGATCTGATGCGCCTGTTCGGCGGTGACCGGATCAAGAAAATCATGGATCATCTGGAAATGGACGAAGATGAACCGATTGAAAACAAAATCGTCACCAGTTCCATTGAAAACGCCCAGAAGAAAGTGGAAGAACGCAACTTCAACATCCGTAAGATGGTACTGGAGTATGACGATGTCATGAACCAGCAGCGCGAGGTTATTTACAAAGAACGCCGCAAGGTGCTGGACCAGGAAGATTTACGTTCTACCGTGATGGAATTCACCCACAAGATCGTAGACCGGGCCATGACCATGTACTGCCCGCCGGAAGCCTATTCCGAAGACTGGGATCTGAAAAACATGGTGCGCTACTGTGAAGAATTCTTTGCACCTTACGGAGAATTGAAGGAAGAACATCTGGCGGATATGAGCCGCGAAGAAATCGGCGAGTATCTGCATAAGCTGGCGGATGATATTTATGCCAGCCGGGAGGAAGAAATCAGTCCGGAGATCATGCGGGAACTGGAAAACCTGGTCATGCTGAAGGTGGTAGACAACCACTGGATGGAACATCTGGACGCCATGGACATGCTGCGTGAAGGCGTAGGCCTGCGGGCGTACGGCCAGAAAGACCCGCTGGTGGAATATAAATTCGAAGCCTTTGACATGTTTGAAGCCATGATTGAAGCGATTGAGGACGACGTGGTCAAATACATGTACCGGGTCAATGTGGTTTCACAGCCCATGATGGAAATGGACGATCCGCTGGAAAATGCCACGATGAACAACCCGACGGTAGATACGCCGGAGGAGGAAGCGGTAAAACAGCCGGTGGTCAATAACGGGCCGGAAATCGGACGGAACGATCCCTGTCCCTGCGGCAGTGGAAAGAAGTATAAAAACTGTTGCGGAAAAGGAAAGTAATTAAAAATAACCAGTAAAGGATGTGAGAAAGTTGCTGCTTGAAGAATACAAACCTGAGATCGTAAGCCTCAAGAAAAAACTGGATGAAATGAGGGGATCTCTTTGACATCCCCAGCAAAGAAGAAAAAATTGGGGAACTGGAACATCTTATGGGGGAACCGTCCTTCTGGGATGATCCGGAAAAAGCGTCCAGGATTTCCAAAGAGGTGGACGCGTTAAAATCAGAAGTTGATGAATACAAAGATCTGGAAACGGGACTGGACGACCTGGAAGTGCTGCAGGAGATGGCGGCTGAGGAACAGGATGAGTCCCTGATCCCGGAACTGGACGAAACGTTAAACCAGATCAGGGAAAATCTCCACCATCTGGAACTGGGGATGCTGTTGTCGGAAGAGTATGACGCCAACAACGCCATCCTGACTCTCCATGCAGGTGCCGGCGGGACGGAAGCCCAGGACTGGACCTCTATGCTGCTGCGTATGTTCACCCGCTTTGCGGAACGGAACGGGTACCAGGTAGAAATGCTGGATTATCTGGCCGGGGATGAAGCGGGCGTCAAGAGTGCGACCTTACAGATCAACGGACATAATGCCTATGGCTTTTTCCGCAGCGAAAAAGGAGTGCACCGCCTGGTCCGTATTTCGCCGTTTGACGCCAATGCCCGCCGTCACACGTCTTTCTCTGCGGTGGATGTGATGCCGGAACTGGACGATACGGTCAATGTGGAAATCAACATGGATGAGGTGCGTGTGGATGTATACCGGGCCAGCGGCGCCGGAGGCCAGCACGTCAACAAGACTTCTTCCGCCGTACGTATGACCCACCTTCCTACCGGTATCGTGGTACAGTGCCAAAATGAACGCAGTCAGATTCAGAACCGTGAAAAAGCGTTACAGATGTTACGCGGTAAGCTGTATGCGTTTGAAAAGGCAAAGCGGGACGCCAAGATCAGTGATCTGGCCGGGGATTACCAGGCTATTGAATGGGGAAGCCAGATTCGCTCCTATGTGTTCCAGCCGTATACGATGGTAAAGGATCACCGTACTTCCTTTGAAACCTCGAATGTGGACGGCGTGATGGACGGGGATCTGCGCCCCTTTGTGGAAGCGTACCTGCGTCAGGAATATGAAGCCAAACGACTGGCTGCAAAACAGATATAACATGCGCAGCGTCGCATATCTTTTGGTATGCGCCGCTGTGTTTTATGCTTTTTTTGAGATGATATGAATATGAAGAAATGGAAAGACCGTTATAATCCCATTTTAATATTTTGCATCGCCGTTGCATTTTGTGCGGCGCTGTGGCTGGTACAGACTCGTATCCAGATTGAAAAGCGGAATGACACTGTGGAACAGACGCTGGATTATCAGGCGATCCTGATGATGGCCCAGCGGGAAGGCTGCAGCAGTGAGAAACTGTTGCAACAGTTTAAGGACGCCGGTGTTACCACGCTGATCGTATATGATACGACGCTGGAACGGCTGGACCGGGAAGGCCGGATTTCTGCTATGCCGGGGGATGTGTTACAAAAGGCGGCAAAGGGAATCCATCATGGGGATTTTGATGTGGTCCTTTCTTCTGTACAGATCAATCCGGATGCTGTCTATGTAACCCATGGAAAGGATGAAGAAGCCTGGACGGAAGTAAAAGAAGACCTGCTTCTGCGGTATGGCGCGGAACGACTCCGTACGGTAAGCCAGACGCCGGAGATACTGGAGATTAAAGGTGACTCCCGTTTACTGCTGGAGCCGGATTATCGGGCTAAAACCCCGATGATGCAGGCTCCGTTGGGACTTTCTGTGAAAGAACTGAAAGAAGTGGAAGCCGCCGGTTTTTTGACAGCGATTCGTCCACAGAATTATCTTCCGTATTCCCGGAAGGCAACGGACAGCCTGTTTTCCCGGATTGACAAGTCGGGAGTTCAGGTGACAACCTATATTCCCTGCGGCACGGATGTAATCGGTTTTCCCAATGACATCGGCTATATGGGGAAAAAACTGGAGGAACGGAATATCCGGCTGGGGTTGCTGGAACATGTGACCCAGCTGCAATTTGCCAGGTTTGACGGACTGGATGCCCTGCTTCGCAGTGTGGACAACAATGCGGTACGGGTGCTGAATATTGACGCCCAGGAAAACAGCAAGCTGATGATGCCGGATGCCCTGCGGCGCTGGGCGCTGGCAGACGAGGAACGGAACATCCGTGTCAATTACGTCCGCCTGTTCCTGAAACCCCAGAACGCTGTGGATATTATCGATCTGAACCTGGATTATATGAAGCAGATCACCCAGCAGGTGAAGGCCCGCGGATACAAGATCGGTGTGGCCGGTGTGTTCCAGAAACCGGGTGAAAAGGCAGCTGCCTCAGCCAACGGCACTCCGGGCTTTGCCGGTTCCTATGAACCGGGCCGCTGGTCTTTGCTTTTGGTTGCGCTGGGGGCCTGGGCTGCGCTGGCGTTATACCTGGGAATGATTCTTCCTTCCCTGAAGGGCTGGAAACAATACGCATTGGTTGGCGCCGGCATGCTGGTAACTGCTTTTTGCCTGTTTATGGGACGCGGCCTGTCGTTGCGGCAGGGTCTGGCGTTCCTTTCGGCTGTCCTGTATCCTGTTCTTTCGATGAGTGTGATTTTAACACTGTGGGAAAATAGTAAGACAGACATAAAATCAACGGGCGGCGTAATTATTACAGCTTTATGGCAGCTTGCCCTTGCGATTGTTCTTTCGCTGGTTGGCGCAACATTGAATGCGGCCATTATGGGGGATACACGTTTCTTTCTGGAAGCAGATATCTACCGTGGCGTAAAGCTGACATTTATTATGCCTGTGCTGTTGATGTTGCTTTTGTTTTTACGGCAATACAGCATTTTTTCCCAGGATGGGGCCAGGCCGGCAGAGCTGTTTTCCCAGCTTGTCAAAATCTGTAAGACCCGTCTTACGTTAGGGCATTTTGTGATTTTAGGCGTGTTGCTGTTCGTTGCCTATATCTTTGTTGGACGCAGCGGACATACCGGCGGGGTGCCGGTGCCTGCGATTGAGATCAAACTGCGCCTGTTCCTGGAAGAAATCATGTACGCCCGCCCCAGAGAAAAAGAGTTCATGATTGGTCACCCGGCTTTCTTCCTGGCCGTGCTGGCTGCATACCGTATGGCGCCTAACTGGTGTAAACTGGCGCTGGTAGTGGGGGCGGTGATCGGGCAGGGTTCCCTGGTGCAGACATTCTGTCATATGCGCACGCCGGCCATAATGAGTTATATCCGGGCGGCAGACGGCTATCTGCTGGGGTCTGTACTGGGTATTATTGCAGTGATCGCAGTTTCAATTTTGATGCCATATGTAAAGCCGTGGCTAAGGAGATTTTCTGTTAATGAGTAAAATTGTTATTTCCGGGTATTACGGATTTAATAATGCCGGTGATGAGGCGCTGCTGACGGCAATCCTTGCCTCGTTGCGTGCTGTTGAGCCGAAGGCGGATATTACCGTAATTTCCGGGAATCCGGGAAATACAATTGCAAAACATCAGGTAAAATCGTTATACCGTTTTGCGGCAGTCCGGCTTCTGCGGGCCATCGGCGAAGCGGATCTGGTCATCAGCGGCGGCGGCAGTCTGTTGCAGGATGTGACCAGTATGAGGAGCCTGCTGTATTATCTTTCCATTATTGCAGCGGCAAAATGGAAAGGCCGTAAGGTCATGCTGTTTGCCCAGGGCATCGGGCCCATCCGAAACCGGTTTATGCGGGTGCTGACCCGCATGGTAGTGAACAAGGCGGACCTGATTACCGTTAGGGACAGGGATTCGGCAGAAGAACTGGAGCGCATGGGTGTTTCTGCAGTAAAAGTTGACGTTACGGCAGATCCGGTGCTGATGTTGAACCCTGAATCCAGGGTGGCAGGAAAAACAATCCTGAAAGAAGCAGGCCTGGATCCGTACAAACCGATTATCGGCGTTTCTGTCCGGGTATGGCCGGACAACCAGCGCTGCCTGAAACAGCTTGCGGCAGCATTGGGAACACTCAGCGAAAAGTACAATGCCCAAATTGCTATTTTGCCATTGCAGGTTTCTATGGATTTGAAAGACAGCCAGCTGTTGCAAAGTTACCTTCCCGATATCCGAAACAAAGTCACCCTGTTGCAGGGAGATTATTCTACCGAGGAATTCCTCAGCATTATTGGGAGCTTCCGGTTGTTGATCGGTATGCGGCTGCATGCGCTGATTTTTGCCGCCGTGATGAAAGTGCCCCTGATGGCTATCTCCTATGATCCCAAAGTGGACAGCTTTCTGAAAGCCATAGGCGCCCAGGCAGTAGGTACGGTGGAAACGTTGAACGCCGCGAAAGTTGAAAACGCTGCGGGGGAACTGTGGGGACAAAAACCGCAGATGCAGGAAGAGCATCTTGTCGCAATGCGCGAACTGGCGCAGAGCACCGTATCAAAAGCGTTTGATCTGCTGCGCCGGTAAAATAATTCGCAATAATTTTGCAAACGGTGTACGTAAAAAGTTGTATAGTATTAGTGGAGAACTTACGTCTCCAAATCATCTTGGAGGGAGTTTTATCTGTGCTGGAAATGACAGATGTCAGCAAAACATATCCCGGTGGGAATGTGGCGCTGCGTAATATTAATGTCCGGATCGAGCAGGGCGAGTTTGTTTTTATCGTAGGCCCCAGCGGAGCCGGCAAATCCACATTTATCAAATTACTGTTCCGGGAAGTGCTCCCCACTTCCGGCAGTATTCGTCTGAACGATGTGGATATTTTGAATTTAACAGCTAAAGAAGTACCGTACCTGCGGCGGCAGCTGGGAATCATTTTCCAGGATTACCGCCTGTTGCCGGACCGTACGGTGTATGATAATGTTGCCTTTGCCATGCAGGTTATTGAAGCGCCGTACCGCAAAATCAAACGGCGCGTGATGAATGTGCTGGACCTGGTAGGTCTGCGCCGCCGGGCCTATTCAAAACCCAATGAGCTGTCGGGTGGTGAACAGCAGCGAATTGCGATTGCCCGGGCTATTGTCAACAGCCCCAGCCTGGTAATCGCGGACGAACCCACAGGGAACCTGGATCCGGAAACCAGCATGGAAATTATGGAAATTTTCCAGGAGATCAATAATACCGGGACGACCATTATTATGGCGACCCATGACAAGGAAATCGTCGACGCTATGGGCAAGCGGGTCATTGCAATCGAAAACGGTGAAATCGTTCGCGACGAATTGAACGGAGTATACGGATATGAGTCTGAGCAGTAAAGAATATTTTATCCGTGAGACAGGCAAATCCATTAAACGAAACGGCATAATGAGTTTTGCTTCTGTTTCTACGGTTGCCGTTTCCCTTCTGGTACTGGGACTGTTCCTGCTGATGTACCTGAATACGGATAATCTGGCAAAATATCTGGAAGGCCAGGTGGAGATGACAGTCTATCTGGAGGATACCGCTACCGGTGAAGAAGTAGCCGAAATGCGGGATAAACTGAAAAAAATGGAAGGCGTGGTCCAGGTTACAGAAGTAACCAAGGCCATGGCCATGGAGCGATTCAAGAACCGGCTGGGTGATCAGGCCACTTTGCTGAAGGCGCTGGGCAAGGACAACCCGTTCCCCTTTTCTTTTGAAGTACAGGTAGACAGGCCGGAGCGAATAAAGGCACTGGTCTCCCAGATAGAACACTGGCCGAAGGTAGAGACCGCGAAATTCGGGCAGGAGGTAGTAGAGCACCTGTTCGCCCTGACCAAGGTGATGCGTATCGGCGGTGCAGTCCTGATCGTATTCCTTTGTTTTGCAACTCTGTTTATTATTATCAACACCATACGTCTTACCGTGTTTGCCCGGCGGCGCGAGGTGGTTATCATGAAATATGTAGGCGCGACCGACTGGTTCATCCGCTGGCCTTTCATGCTGGAAGGCATGACCCTGGGGCTGGGCGGCGGTATCATTGCCTGTGCTGTAGTGGACCTGATTTATGTGAGCCTCAGCGGACGTCTGCATACGACCTTTGCGTTCTTCCCGGTGTTACCGTCATGGCCGACCCTGTTGTACGCGGACCTTTTTATCCTGGCCTGCGGCACGCTGATCGGCGCGCTGGGCAGTTACCTTTCCCTGAAAAAGTTCCTTCGGGTATAAGGAGGCTGTCCAATGAAATCACGCAAAGTTTTAACGGCGCTCCTTGCCTTATGGCTTTTTTTACTTAATGTGCTGCCTGCTTTTGCTGCCAGCGAGATGGAAAAGAAGCAGGAGGAGCTGAATCAGGCCCAGCATAATGTGCAGGTAGCCGAAGAAAAAAAGGATCAGGCAAAACAAAAAGTCGCTGAAGCGAAAGAAAGCCTGGGGGAAATCGTTGCAAAATTAAGCCGCCTGCAGAAGGATATAGATGTTCTTCAGAAAAAGGCGGATGCCCTGCAGAAAGATATTGATAAAAATACGGCTGAACTGAATAAAAAGAAAGAGGAAATGGAAGGGCGGATGGAAATATACCGCCACCGGCTCCGCGATATTTATGAGAACGGGCAGATCAACTATCTGGACGTATTACTGGGAGCGAAGGACTTTGGGGATTTTGCTTCCCGTATGTACCTGCTGCAGAAAATCATCCGCAGCGATCTGGATCTGATTGCCGTGATTGAACAGGAAGCAGGGGAAATCCAGAAGCGCCAGGATCAGCTGGATGCCCAGATGGCGGAAATCAAAAAAGACAGGGCTGCTTTGGAACAAAAACGCAGCGATGCAGAAAACATGAGGCAGCAGCGTGCACAGAAACTGTACATGGCAGAAGAAGAAAAGCGTAAGTCGGACGAAGAATACGACCGTATGCTTGCGATTTCCGATAACATCAAAGCCATGCTGCAGGGGATGGAAGCCGCTTCCCAGATGCCTTCCGGCGGTGGCAACGGCTCTTTTGTATGGCCCTGCTCCGGCCCGATCACATCGTATTACGGATGGCGTGTGCATCCTATCTTTGGGACACGGAAATATCATTCCGGTATGGACATCGCGGTTGATTACGGTACGCCGATCCATGCGGCAGCCACCGGTGTGGTGGTGTATTCCGGCTGGATGGGTGGTTATGGGTATGCCATCATGATTGACCACGGCGGCGGCCTGGTTACCATTTACGGACATAATTCCAGCCTGGCGGTCAGCGAGGGGCAGCGTGTTTCTCAGGGCCAGTTGGTAGCTTATGCAGGCAGTACCGGCTATTCCACCGGTCCTCATTGCCATTTTGAAGTACGCCTGCACGGTGAAGTGACGGAACCGTTGAATTACCTGCCTTAAGAAGGACTTTACAACGGTGATTTGCTTCTGACTATACGGATACGTTTAAAGGAGGAAGGGGCTTGGCCCTGGTCCTCCTTTTGATAGTACGCTTTATTTTTTTTTGCAGTGGAGGGAATCAGGTGTTTAACAAAAAGGTCAGTATATGGGTGATTCCTCTGGTCGTGATACTTACCGTATCCATGATGGTCATCGGTATAGCCTGGGGCCTGCAGAAGCTGACAGGTAATACGGGCGGTGCGCTGCAGTTCCTGTATACGCTGGGAAAGATCCAGTCGAGTTATGTAGGAGAATACACAGACAAGAAACTGTTTGAAGGCGCCATGCACGGGCTGGTGGAAAGTCTGGACGACCCATATTCCGAGTATCTGGATGAAAAAGGCTTTGCCCAGCTGAACGAGATGACGGACGGAACCTTTGGCGGCATCGGCGTGGTGTTGGGCCAGCGCAATAAAGAGTTTGTCGTAGTTTCGCCTATGGAAGGCTCTCCCGGGGCCAAGGCGGGCATTGAAGCCGGCGACAAGATCCTGAAGGTAAACGACCAGGACACGAAAGGACGGTCCCTGGAAGATGTTGTGAGTACCATCCGCGGCAAAAAAGGAACCAGCGTCAGGCTGTTGCTGGAGCATAAGAATGGCGAACAGTATACAGCGGATATTGTACGTGACGATATCAAGATTAAGTCGGTAGCGGGAAAAATGCTGCCGGATTCCAAAATCGGTTATATCCGTATCTCCATGTTCAACGAAAATACCGGCGAGGAATTTAAAAAAGCTTACGAAAAACTGGAACAGGAGGGGATGCAGGCCACCCTGCTGGATCTCAGGCACAATCCCGGCGGCCTGTTAGGCGAATGTGTTAAAGTTGCCAACTTCATCGTACCCAAAGGTCCGGTGGTTTCTATTACGGATAAAAAAGGAAAGACGCAGGTCTACGAATCCAAATTGGAAAAAGTAAAATATCCTCTGGCGGTTTTGATCGACCATGGCAGTGCCAGCGCTTCGGAAATCGTGTCCGGTGCGGTGCAGGATACCAAAGCCGGCAAACTGTTTGGCGTGAAAACGTATGGAAAAGGCTGCGTGCAATCGGTGTTCCATATTACGCAAGACACCGGGCTCAAGCTGACGACAGCCATGTATTATACACCGTCCGGCCGGTCTATCCACAAAGTGGGCGTGGAACCCGATGTGGAAATTGAATTGCCGGAAAAGGCGACCGAGGATGTGCAGCTGAAAAAGGCGGAAGAATATTTGAGGGAAGAATTAGTGAAAAGCAAGTAGAATTCAGACAGAGCCAAAGTTAAGGAAACACTGATCAAATAAAAGAATCATAAATATAAGAATTATAAGAAGAAAAAAATGTACCGGATTTATCCAATTGGACAAATCCGGTACACTTTTTTAAGATGATTATTTTTCTTCGTTTCCAACATTAAATATCAAGCAGTAAATAACCGGCATAACGATCAGCGTAATAAGAGTTGCCACGGTCAGCCCGCAGGAGATGGCAATGGCCAGTCCCCGCCAGAAATCACTGGGGAACATGGGAATCAGCCCCAGCACCGTAGTCAGGGCTGTCAGCATGATGGGACGGAAACGCACGATGACGGATTCTGTTACGGCTTTCAGGCGGGGCATGCCCTGGGCCAGATGCTGGTCGATCTGGTCTACCAGCACAGTGGAATTCCGGATGATAGTGCCAATCAGTGCCAGCGCACCGATTTCTGCCATGATGCCCAGCGGCGTGTTGAACAGGAACAGGCCCAGAATTACACCCACGATACCCAGGGGAGCTGTGCAGACGACAATGATCACTTTCCTGACATCTTTTAACATAGTCATCAGCAAAATCAGCATGATGACCAGCATCGCAGGGACAGGTCCTAACAGGGAGCGGAGTGAATCTTCGCTTTTTTCCGAAGGGCCGCCTATCTCGATGGTTACGCCGGCGGGCAGTTTGTTCCGCATTTCTTTGGAAGCTTCCATAATCTGATTGGTTACATCGTTGCCGGTTACGCCGTCCGCGATCCCCGCGTTGACAGTAATGGTGGGAAGCAGATTGCGCCGCCAGATCATGCCGTCTTCGTTTTCATAACTGAGGTAAGCCACCTGGTTCAGCTGCACTGCGCCTTTTGCAGTCGGTATGCTCATGGTTCCCAGATCACTGATGCTCTGGTGATCTTTAGGTTCCAGCCGGAAGACAATATCAATGGCCTGGTCGCCTTCATAATACTGGCTGATGCTGTACCCGCTGATTTCCGCGTACAGAGCGGATGCGACTGTTTTACGGGTCAGTCCCATCTGCCGGAGTTTGTCGTCATCCAATTCGACCCGTACGGCAGGGGCTTTTTCCATCCAGTCGTAGCGTACCATGGTCACATTTTTGTTTTCCAGCATGACCTGTTTCAGCTTTCCCGCATATTCCTTCGCCAGGGCGTCGGTGGGAGCGCTGACCCGGATCATGACCGGGTACGGTGTCGGCGGACCCAGTGGAATGGACCGGGAGTAACTCTGCACATTGGGAAGCTGCTCTTCTACCAACACTTTGATTTTCTTTTCCAGATTTTTACGGGACTTCAGATCTTTCGCCACCACTACCAGCTGCGCATAATTATTGCGGGGCTGGACGGGGTCGATGACCAGTACGAAGCGGGGACTGCTCTCGCCTACATAGGTTGAGATGCTTGCCACACCGTCTTCTTTCAGTATCATTTCTGTAAGCTTACGTGCCGCTTCGTCGCAGGCCTGCAGACTGGAGCCTTCCGGC
>DOSQ01000122.1 GCA_003512125.1 Acidaminococcaceae bacterium | reverse complement strand
GTGCCAAGAATATTCCTGTTTTGCATCGCAGCGATGTATTGATGGAGCTTTTGAACGGTTCGGGAACAAAGGGAGTCGCTGTAGCCGGGGCACATGGCAAGACGACGACCAGTGCTATGATCGGTGTTATCGCGTCAGAAGCCGGAATCGATCCCACGGTTGTGATCGGCGGCGACGTAGCAGCCCTGGGCGGTAACGCACGAAACGGGGAAAGCGATTGGGTCGTGGCGGAAGCAGACGAAAGCGACGGATCGTTCTTAAAGTTTACACCCTATATTCCTGTGATTACTAATATTGAAGACGATCATCTGGATCATTACGGAACGGAAGAAAATATTTATCAGGCTTTTAAAGAGTATCTTTCACACATGAAGGAAGGCGGGACAGCTGTTTTGTGTCTTGACAATGCGAAGGTGCGCCGCCTGTCTGAAGAAACAGAACGCAGGTTTATTACCTACGGGTTGACGGATGACTGTGATTATTACGCGAAGGATATCCGCCACAGCCTGGAAGGAACCGACTATGATTTGTACCATAAAGGCGTGAAACTGGTCTCCGTACATCTGATCGTGCCGGGCAAACATAATGTGCTGAATTCGCTGGGCGCTTTTGCAGCGTCCACTCTGATGGGGGTTGCAACCGAAACGATTGTGGCTGCACTGGCAAAGTTCTCCGGTGCCAAACGGCGTTTTGAAACCAAAGGGAAAGAAAACGGAATCTGGATCGTTGACGATTACGCCCATCATCCTACAGAAATCGGTGCTACGCTTCAGGCGGCGAAGGAAACAGGGGCCAAACGGATCGTATGCGTCTTCCAGCCCCACCGTTACAGCCGGACGAAACTTCTGTATGAAGAGTTCTGCAAATGCTTTTCCAACTGTGACAAACTGATTCTGACGCACATTTATTCTGCCGGTGAGGATCCAATCCCCGGTATTAACGGAAAAGTTCTGGCAGAGTCCATAAAAGTAACGACAGGGCAGGATGTTATATATATCGACAATTTTTCCAGGGTGGAAGAGCATCTGTTTAAAAACTGCAAAGAGGGCGATTTGGTGATTACCATGGGCGCCGGCGATGTGTTCCGGATCGGTGAAGAGCTGGTAAAAGAATTCAGGCAAATAGAAAAATAGAATGGGGAAAAACATGGATAAAGAAAAAACAGTTGCCGTCGTGATGGGCGGTCCTTCAGCGGAAGAGAAGATTTCGCTGTCCACGGGGCATGCGATGGCAGAGGCATTACGCGGGAAAGGATATCATGTAAAGGAGATTCGTCTGGTACCGCATGAGTTTTCCGAACAGGTGAAGAAAAGCGGCGCGGACGTGGTAGTGATTGCCGTGCACGGTTTATATGGCGAGGATGGCAGGCTGCAGAGTGCGCTGGAGATGATGGGGGTTCCCTATACAGGATCCGGTGTGCTGGCCAGCTCCGTCAGTATGAATAAACTGACTGCCAAACGGGTATTTCTGGGCAGCGGTATTCCTACGCCGGATTATATTTTCCTGCACCGCCGTGACCGTGGGAAACAGGATATGGTCAAAGCGATTACAGATAAATTTTCCCTGCCTGTAGTAGTCAAACCGGTATCCCAGGGCAGTTCCCTTGGCGTTACCATTGAAAAGGAAATTTCGGGCCTGCAGAAAGCATTGGACGAAGCATTTCAGTATGATGAAGAAGTACTGGTTGAGGAATATATCGCAGGACAGGAGACGTCTGTGTGCATGATCCGCCGGAAAGACGGCTCCGTGAAAGTCTGGCCTGTGGTCCTGATACATCCTCATGCGGAATGGTATGATTTTAACGCAAAATATTCCGCTGGCGGTGTGGATCACCTTGTACCGGCGCCGCTGCCGGAAGAAATAACCCGGACTTTGAAAGACATTTCCGTAAAAGCCTATGAAGTATTAGGCTGTTCCGGCGTGGCCCGGACAGACTGTATGATCGGGGAAGACGGCAGATGTTATGTACTGGAGATGAATACCGTCCCCGGCATGACGCCTACCAGCCTTGTACCGGATGCGGCCAGGGCAGAAGGCACGGACTTTGGCGATTTGTGCGAAATGATATTGGAAACCGCGCACCTGTAAGGAATTGTGAAACAGTGCAGTTCCGGAGGCTTGGTAAATGAGTTCTTCTCATGAAAAATTACAGGAAGACCGCCGTCGCAGGCGGCTGAACAATATAATATGGCTTTTGGGGCTGCTTGTTTTTGCGGTTGCCATCGTAGCAGGCTGGAGGCACATCCACCGGCCTGACTTTGCATTTGGCGATATCGTAATTCATGGCAGCAAACAGTTTACCCCGGGAAAGATTCTGGAGATGGCAGGATCCGGGAAACCTGTAAACCTGTTTCGGGTATCAAAAAGTAAAATTGTTGCAGCCCTGCAGGGGGATGTAAGGGTTGAGAGTGCGGAAGCGCATTACGATTTCCCTTCTGTCCTGAATGTTTATATCAAAGAACGTAAGCCCGCCTTGTATGTAGTAACAGATTATGGCAATTACGCGAAACTGGACAGGACTGCGCTGGTCATGGATATGACGGACGGTATCAGGGACGCTTCCGTGCCCCGTCTGGCCGGTGTTGCCTGCGGTAATGCATTTATCGGGGATACACTGGAGAACGATACGATCCGGGAAGTGCTGAAGTTTCTGGAAAAACTGCAGCCGGACGCAAAGGAACAGATTGCAGACCTGAGTGTGGATGCGGAAAAAAAGCTGATTTTACACATGCGGTACGGGTTCCCTGTGATTTTGGGCCCTGTGAATGAACTGGCGGGGAAAGCGGAGCTGTTTATGACGGTTTTCAACGAGATGAAGGGGAAAAAAGTACAAATTGACTATATGGATCTGCAGTACAGCAAACCCTTTGTCCGGCTCAGAAATCAGGAGCAGTAAGAAAAGAGGATAGCAGGAATGATGACAGTAAAAAATAAACATACCAGAATATTAATTTTTCTGGTATGTATTATTTTGGGATTTATGATCACAATGCAGCTGAAGTCTCATAATCAGCATCAGAATGTGGCGGTGCAGCGTGCGGAAGATCTGACGGTACGCCTGAAAGAAGTACAGGCAGACCGGGACAAGCTGGCCAAAGAACTGGAAGAATACAGAGCGGGCCGGATTTCCGGAGCGGCACAGAAAGAGATGGATGAACTGAAAGCACGGGCGGGTGAGACCGTCATGGAAGGAAAGGGAATAGTTTTTACCCTGGATGACAGCAAACAGGCTGCCAAGGGAGGGGAGAACAAGAACCTTTATATCATTCATGACGAAGATCTGCTTCGCGTAATCAATGAGCTGCGCTCTGCCGGTGCAGAAGCCATTTCCCTGAACGGGCAGAGACTGATCGGCTCCAGCGAGGTCCGCTGTGTCGGTCCTACCGTCCTTGTAAATGAAAGAAGACTGGCATCGCCTTTTGTGATTTCTGCGATCGGCGATCCCCAGACGCTGGAGAGCTCGCTGAAATTGAGGGGTGGCGTTATCGAGAATTTTAAATTCTGGGGTATCAAGGCGGAGGTCGTACAATCGGATAAAGTCAGGATTCCGGCCTTCAAAGGAAAACGGACTTTTGAGTTTGCTAAAATTGTGAGCGAAGAAGAAAAAAAGGAAGCAGGTCAGGCTGCAGCGGATGCAAAAGGGACTGCTGATAATCAGACCGGGGAATCTTCGCAGAAAACCGCGGGAGGTGCCCAATGATCTATGCAGTGATCGGCCTGATTCTTGGCATTATCGGCGGTATCCTGACTCCGGGTTTTATACCGAAAATTTATGCTCCCTATTTTTCCGTAGCGCTGATGGCGGGGTTGGATACTGCGTTCGGCGGACTCCGTGCGGCGATGGAAGGCGATTATGATAACGTCGTGTTCCTGTCCGGATTTTTCGTCAACATCGTTATGTCAGTTTTTCTTTGCTATGCAGGCATCATGATGGATATTGATTTTTACCTGATTGTAATCCTTGTACTTGGTATGCGCATTTTTAATAATCTTGCCATCATCCGCCGGCTGTATCTGAAAAAATAAAGGCAAATTTTGAAATAAGTTTGAACTCATGAAAAGTAAGAAGGAAAAACCGTTCTTTATCTTGAATTTCTTTTCAGTTTCTGCATAATGTACTTTTTTATTTTTGAATTGAATGGTATAATAACAACAAGTAGTATTATTTAGTAGGGGGAAACCGAATATGTTTGAAGATATTATGAATAATCCGGTTGATTCTGGCATTACTCCTGAAACACTGGCTAAGATTAAAGTCGTTGGCGTAGGCGGCGGCGGTAACAATGCGGTAAACCGCATGATTACGTCCGGTCTTCAGGGCGTAGATTTTATTGCGGTAAACTGTGATGCCCAGGCACTGCTTTTGTCCAAAGCACAGAACCGTATCCAGATTGGCGAAAAGCTGACCAAGGGGTTAGGCGCAGGCGCCAATCCGGAAATCGGTCAGAAAGCCGCGGAAGAATCCAGGGAAGTCCTGATTGAGCAGCTGCGCGGCGCGGACATGGTTTTTGTTACCGCAGGTATGGGCGGCGGTACGGGAACCGGCGCGGCTCCCATTGTGGCAGAATGCGCCCGTGAAGCCGGCGCGCTGACAGTAGGCGTGGTCACCAAACCGTTTTCTTTTGAAGGAAAGCGCCGGATGAACCAGGCGGAAGCCGGTATCGTAAATTTAAAGGACCGCGTGGATACGCTGATTACGATTCCGAATGACCGGCTGCTGCAGGTAATTGACCGCAGGACCAGTATGCTGGATGCGTTCCGCATCGCGGACGATGTACTGCGTCAGGGCGTTCAGGGCATTTCCGATTTGATCTCCGTGCCCGGTCTGATCAACGCGGACTTTGCAGACGTAAAAACGATCATGTCGAATGCAGGTTCTGCCCTGATGGGGATTGGTACTGCAAAAGGTGAAAATGGTGCGGTTGAAGCGGCTGAAGCGGCTATCAAGAGCCCGTTGCTGGAAGCATCGATTGAAGGGGCCCGGGGCGTGTTGTTTAACATTACCGGCGGTAAAGACCTGACCCTGTTTGATGTGACGGAAGCTTCGAATATTATCACGGAAGCAGTGGATCCGGATGCCAATATTATCTTCGGTGCGGTCATCGACGAAAAACTGGATGATGAAATCCGCGTAACCGTTATTGCTACCGGTTTTAACGGAAAGAATCCGGTTTTGACGGGACAGGCGCCTATCAAGATGGCTGGTACTAAAATGACGCAGCGTCAGACCACTCCTAAACCGGCTGCTCCTAAGCCGGCCGTTCAGAAACCGCAGCAGCCGGCGCCTGCGGCGGGGCAAAAGCCAATCATTAATCCTTCCCCGTTTGGTTCAACACCGGAAGTTCCGCCCTGGATTCGCTGAGTATGTAAAATAACACGCGGCAGTGTAATACTGCCGCTTTGTTATATTCTGTCTCCGGCTTTGTTCTTTTTATATTCCGTAAGGAAAGGAATGTGTACCTATGAGATGTCCGTTTTGTTCTTTTGAAGACAGTCGTGTCATTGACTCCCGGTCTGTGGAAAACGGCGCGTCGATCCGCCGCCGCAGGGAATGCCCGCAATGTAGCAGGCGCTTCACGACCTATGAAAAATACGAAGAGACTCCGCTGGTGGTTAATAAAAAAGATGGGCGGAGGGAATTGTTTGACAGCTCAAAACTGTTTAACGGGCTCCTGAAAGCTTTTGAAAAACGCCCTGTTTCTGTAGAGACCATTCAGGATATGGCGCATGAAATTGAAAGGGAACTGCGCCTGAAAGGGGAATCGGAAGTGACCAGCCGGGAAATTGGGGAGCTGGTCATGGAGCATCTGGAAAAAACGGATCAGATTGCCTATGTACGCTTCGCCTCGGTTTACCGGCAGTTTGCGGATGTGCAGAACTTTATGCAGGAACTGCAGCGGATCATGGCAAACAATAAAAAAGAAGAAAGTAAGAAATAACTGGTTTCTCATATAATAAAAAGCACCGATAGTTATCGCCCGGCAGTTCCATGCAAAGTATATGGAAGAAGGGAGACAATTATCGGTGCTTTAATATTAAGGAAACAAAAAAACCTGCCTACATGGTAAGCAGGATATTTTTGTAAGCACAATTACTGTACCTTGTTCACTTTTTTAGCCAGTTTAGATTTTTTGCGGGCAGCAGCATTTTTGGAAATAACACCGCTCTGGGCCGCTTTATCCAGCAGGCTGGAAGCGTTCTTTAACGTTACTTCGGCTTCTGCTTTATTTCCTTCAGCAACCTGTGCTTCTACTTTTTTTGCAGCAGTACGAACAGCGCTCTTTTCAGCTGCGTTTTTTGCGCGACGTTCAGCATCGGTCTTTACGCTGCGGATAGAGGATTTAATGTTAGGCAATGGATTCACCTCCTACAAATAACTTTTACCAAAGTATTTTACCACGTGCGTTTACTTTATGCAAGCTGATTTTACAGAGATGTATTCAAAATCCCAAAATATTTTACCACAAAAAGCCAAATATACGATATAATATCAAAGAAACGATGAAAACAGGATAGACATCTGTGTGTTTTCAACAGCTATCCTGCCAGATCAAAGGCTGCCTCAGCTTTTCTATTGAAGCAGCGGATCCATATACAGAAAGGAGCGGCATAAGCCGCAAAGATCATATGCAGAAAGACCATATCCGTAATTTTTCGATTATCGCACATATCGACCACGGCAAATCCACATTGGCCGACCGGCTGATCGAGATGACCGGCACCTTATCCAAACGGGAGATGGAAGAACAGATCCTGGATTCCATGGACCTGGAACGGGAGCGGGGCATTACCATCAAGGACCAGGCGGTGCAAAGCATCTACCGTGCCAAAAACGGGGAAGACTACATGCTGAATTTTATCGATACCCCCGGGCATGTTGACTTCAATTATGAAGTGTCCCGTGCGTTGGCAGCCTGCGAAGGCGCGCTGCTGGTCATTGACGCCAGCCAGGGCATCGAGGCCCAGACGCTGGCCAATACGTACCTAGCGTTAGATAATAATCTGGAAATCATTCCTGTCATCAACAAGATCGACCTGCCCAGCGCCGACCCGGACAAGGTGCG
>DOSQ01000017.1 GCA_003512125.1 Acidaminococcaceae bacterium | reverse complement strand
ATGTTTGTTGACTGGCTGTTCCGTGTCGTTGTATACGGCTATTCCTTCCGAAAGGGAGACACTTTTGACGACTGACTGCATCCATGTCCCTTAACAAAAAAACAGGACGAGCCTGTATCCCAAACCGGATGAAAGCTGTCCTGTATTTTTTTATGTAATTATATTTTGCTGTTTGCTGCAGCCCGGTTTATTTTACCAGACCGTTTTCTTTCAGCCAGCTGTCGATGCCGCCGGTCATGTTAGCCAGAAGCCCATCCTTTACCTGTGACTTCGGCAGTGTTTTCCGCAAATCTTCCACGCTGGCCGTAATATCGCTTCCGCCGCTGGTGGCAAAGGGAAGGATGGTTTTGCCCGACAGATCCTGCGCTTCTACAAAAGTCTTTACCGGCATGGGCTCGATGTACCACCAGATGGGGTAGCCCAGCACAATCACATCATACTGTTTCAAATCGGGCAACGGGCCTTCCAGCTTCGGGCGGGCATCCTGTTCCCGTTCCTGTTTGCCAATATCCGTGGTAGGTTTATATTCTTTCGGGTAGGGCGTTTCCTTTTTGATTTCAAACAAATCGCCACCGGTTTTATCGTGGATCCGCTTTGCCACTTCCCGGGTGTTGCCGCCCCAGCTGAAATAGGCAACCAGTACCTTTTTGCCGGTAACGCCGGTGGCTTTGCCGGTCACATTGGGAAGGCTTCCATCGTTGGCCGAAGCCGAACGGGACATCTTCGCCAGCCCGATCAGAGAATCCGGCCCTTTAATTACCACAGCAGCCAATAATACGATAACAATCAGTAATGCAATCCGTTTCATAATAAAAATCCTTTACTTTCATTTAAATTAGTATCTAACTTAATGAGACGATGATTCTATGTTGTTCCTTGTAAAAAATACGACTTTATGTTACCATGCTTATAACCAAAAATCAAGACGGAGGTCCATTTCCATGAGCAAAAAAATAATCATTTTAAACGGCAGCCCCAGACCGAATGGGAACACCTCTTCCCTTACCGCAGCGTTCCGAAAAGGCGCAGAAGAAGCAGGGAGGATGGAAAAGCATCGGGAAAGTATTATGCGGAAACGTGGCGCAGCCGGGGGACACTGAGGGAAGGGAAGAACTGACCAAAGCCTATGAATTAGGAAAATCAATACAGTAATTCACATTTTCTTTAACAGCCGTGGTATTACGGCTGTTTTTTATTGAAAAGGTATAGATTCCCGTTTTTCATACAGCCATAGATTTTTCTGCGGCTGTTTTGGTATAATTGTGGACAAGAAACAGTTTAAGCTGGAATGGAACCGGCGTGAGTAAACTTATACGAGTACAGCCAGACGAATTTTCAAGAAATGGGGCGTGAGCTTATGCATGTTTTAGCGATTGATCATTTTGTAATCACAACAAAGAATCTGGAAGCCTGCCTGCTTTTTTATACAGAAACGCTGGGCATGAAGCAGAAAGAAACAGCCGGGCGTTTTTCTTTATGGTTTGGTTCGCAGAAGATTAATATACACAAACGTCCTGCAGAGTTTTTGCCTGCTGCCGCCCATCCGTTACCAGGCAGCCTTGACTTGTGTTTTGAAATTGAAGACGATATTGAAGCGGTGCTGGCAGAGCTGAAAAGAAAAAACGCGCCGCTGGTTACTGGCATTGTGGAACGCAACGGTGCAAAAGGGAAAATGCGAAGCATTTATCTGCGTGATCCAGACGGTAATTTGATTGAACTTGCTTCATATGGGTAAGCTGCATTTTCAGACACAGAATATCGCTATGAAAGAAATTGTACGGAGGTAGTAAGAACATGAAAATCAAATAGATTCGTGACGCAAATACGATAAATCTTACTGCTTTGTCATAATAGTAATAGAAATCGGGAATACTCTCAGGGGAGGAATGGATCATGGAATTTCAGAAGTTTGGAGATACGTATGTAGTTCGTCTGGATAAAGGGGAAGAAATCGTTGCATCGCTGCAAGCGTTGTGCGAAAAGCAACAGATTGCGCTGGCCAGCGTGGAGGGAATCGGCGCAGCAGATCATGCGGTCATCGGTTTATACGACGTAGGGCGTCGGGAGTATCATAAGACGGAACTGGACGGCCCTATGGAGATTACATCGCTCATGGGCAATATCACCCAGAAAGACGGAGCGGTGTACATACATTTGCACATTAACCTTTGTAATAAAGAAATGCAGATTTTGGGCGGACATTTAAATGAGTGCAGTATTGGCGCCACAGGAGAAGTATTCGTTCGCGTTTTGCCCGGCAATGTAGGAAGGAGACTGGACGAAGAAGTTACCGGATTAAATTTGTTCCACTTTGTATAAAGACCGGCATGCCCGAATGCAAAATCATGATAGATGTTATAGACAGGATAAAGCGCAATTTTACGGAGTCTAATAGTATGAAAGCACAATTTGTCTGCTCAAAATGCGGAAGGACAGAAGCCGTTACAACTCATTTATTCAGTGTTTCCTTAGTTCAACAGCCATGGAACTTCCGTGGCTGTTTTATTTACTTGCCTGTTGACAGCTTTACTAGATTCTGTTATTATATCAACGGTTAGCGATTGCTAACTGGTTTTTAGCTCGCGCTATTATCGTAGGGTAACTGTGGTGGCTGACAATGTGCGAAGAAGATATAATTCGTTACTGCGCTCTAATCTGCGGGGCTTTTTGGAGAAAATGAAATCATGGGACTTTTTTTGAAATGCATCAACCAGACAAGAAAACCGGAAGGCGCGATCATTTCCCTGCCTCTCCGGGCGGAGGGGTTAAAGGACAGTAAGGCTTTTCTGTATGGCGTTCTTTCCGGCGTCGTGGAACCGGCCGGCGGTTTCCTGACCATTCTGGCCGTCGGTTATGTAACGCCGTTCCTGCCGTATTTTTTAAGTTTTGCGGCCGGTGCCATGCTATATGTGGTCGTGGAAGAGCTGATCCCCGAAATGGGCCGGGGCGAACATTCCCATATCGGGACGCTGTCTTTCGCGGCCGGTTTTTCCCTGATGATGGTATTGGATGTGGCGTTAGGCTAAACAACTTCATATTTTTTCAGCAGCCGAGGATTTTTCCCCGGCTGTTTTGTTATAATTAACATAATCAATATTAATCGTACAAATCGGAGTTGTGGGATAACGGAGTAAATAACAGCAGGAGGTATTGTATGAAAGAGCGACCTGTTTACGAAAGCGAAAACATAACCATGTGCACCGACGGCAAGTACCGCTGGGTGTACGAGCTGAACCTGTATAAAAATCCGGCGATCATCAAAGAAGTCGGGCGGGTAATGGTAATCAGTTTCGTGATTGTGCTGGCGTTAATAGTTGGCTTTGTGATGATAGACGGCATCGGCACTTTTGCGGAAAAGATTCAGTACGTTGCGGAACTGGCAGGTATCCTGCTTGCAATCTTGCTGGTCATCACGGTTCTGGGCTATCTGCTGTACTCCTGTATGATGGGCGGAACCTACTGCGCGTTATTCGAGATGGATGAAAACGGCATCTGCAACAAGGCCCAGGAAAAGCACATCAAGAAGGCGGAACTGATCAGCGCGATAACCGTAATTGCGGGCCTGGCCGGCGGCAGGCCCGGCGTGGCAGGCACAGGCATGCTGGCGGCGGCGCGTACTTCCATGTACACCCGCTTCGATAGTGTAAAGGAACTGGAGATTTTACCGAAGCAGCACCTGATTCGTTTGAACGAAAAGCTGAGCCGCAACCAGGTGTATGCGGAAGACGAAGATTTTGCCTTTGTGGCGGATTTTATCAGGGCGCGCTGCCGGAATGCGAAGATAATCGAAGTGTGAGAAATTCGGGTTTATGAGCGTGAGTGATGCGGCATGGAGAAGACGTGAGCAAACCGTGCGATTTCAGCCCTTGAGGCTGTTTCCGCCAGAATTCCAAACATGGATCTTTTTGTATCCATGTATGTGAGGAAAGAAGCGCTGATGTCTTCGCAGATCGAGGGCACCCAGGCAACACTGGAGGATGTCCTTGACCCGTTGATCGAAAAAAACACGAACCGGAATGTGGCTGATGTTGTCAATTATATCAGGGCTTCGGAATATGCGATCAAAAGACTGGACACGCTGCCGTTGTGCAACAGGCTGATCAGGGAAGCCCATGGGATTCTGATGGAAAACGTGAGAGGACGGGAGAAACGTCCCGGCGAGTTCAGACATTCCCAAAACTGGATCGGCGGGGAGGGCAGTACCCTGAAAACCGCCAGGTATATTCCGCTAATACGGTATCTGCAGCGGTAAAGAGACTGGTGGGCGCGGGGATACTTAAGCAGACGGAGAATGCAAGCAGGAACCGGACTTTTGCATACAGAGACTATTTGGACATTTTGCGTAAGGGAACCTGAAACAAAACGGCAGGGGCTGAAAGAGTCGGCCCTGATTACTGTGTGCGGCGCCTTTCCCTGTTGCATTACTTACACACAAATTCATATTTTATTCAACAGCTGCGGAATTTATTTTCTGCGGCTGTTTTG
>DOSQ01000186.1 GCA_003512125.1 Acidaminococcaceae bacterium | reverse complement strand
GGGGTTTGCCTTTAAACTTATAGGCGCCGTGGCTGGTACCGATGGCGATAGCCAGACTGTCGCAGCCGGTACGTTCCACAAACTCTACTGCCTGGTCAGGATCTGTGTAAGTGGCGTCCTGGGAAGCAACCTTTACGGCATCTTCCACACCGGCCAGCTTACCTAATTCTGCTTCCACGACCACGCCCTTGCTGTGGGCATAGTCTACTACACGTTTTGTCAGTTCAATGTTTTCTTCAAAAGGATACTTGGAACCGTCGATCATAACGGAAGTGAAACCGCCGTCCACACAGTCTTTGCAGATTTCAAAATCTGCACCGTGATCCAGATGCAGACAGATGGGAAGACCGGTGTCTTCGACCGCTGCCTCTACCAGTTTGGTCAGATAAATATGCTTGGCATACTTACGGGCGCCGGCGGAGACCTGGAGGATCAGCGGGGCCTTTTCCTGAATCGCCGCTTCCACGATACCCTGGATGATCTCCATGTTGTTTACGTTGAAAGCGCCTACGGCATAATGTCCTTCATAGGCTTTCCTGAACATTTCTTTTGTATCTACTAATGGCATAAAATAAACCTCCTTGAAAATTAGTCAGCTTTTCCGTGATTTACTTCAGTGCATATTCAGTGTATATATTATAGCACATAATGGGACAGGCAGTATACACTAGTTTAGATTGTTCTGCCACGCCAGGCGTAAGTCTTCCGGCAATGCGGAAGTTACTTCCAGAAATACACGGGTCCAGGGATGTACAAAAGCGATTTTACAGGCGTGGAGCCCGTGACGCAGGGGAGGCCCCGGAATGTTTCCGTATAAATTATCATGCCAGAGGGGACAGCCTATACCGGCGAAATGCACGCGGATCTGATGTGTCCTTCCTGTGTAAAGACGGCACCGGACCAGGGAAATGGGGCCGGCGGATATAAGCCGGTATTCCGTTTTACAGGGCTTGCCTTCGGGATGTATCTCCCGTTCGATGATGCTGCCGGGTTTTCGGGCGATCGGGAAATCAATGATTCCGTGTCTTGCGGGCAGAACTCCGGTAACCAGGGCAAAATATTCTTTCTGCATGCCCTGCTTAATCAGCTGCCCCTGGATTTCAGGAAGTTTGGCAAAAACGACCAGGCCGGAGGTCTGCCGGTCCAGCCGGGAGACCGGGTGCAGGGTAAGATTCCAGCCATTCTGCCGATAGTAACGGCTGATACTGGCTGAGAGGGTATTGCAATCTTCTTTTGTTGTGGGATGGACAAGGATACCGGGCGGCTTGTTCACAATCAGAAGCGCCTCGTCTTCATAACGGATATCCAGCATATATAACACTTCTTTCGGCAGATTAGCAGTACTTCGATCTATGGTATAATTTTAATATACGGAACGGCAGGGAAGCAAGGATTTTGTCCGTCATACAAAAAATTTAGAAAAAACTTAATATATTGTAGGAATTCCTCACTGAAAATATTGTGTCGGGGCTCCAACTATGGTATAATTCAATATCAGCGACAAATGAATATATCCGGGTACAGTCCGTTTAAAAGGGAAGACGGTGCAATTCCGTCACGATCCCGTCGCTGTTATGCAGCTTTTCTGTAAACACTGCTTACAGTCAGCAACCTGCCCGGATTTAATGCACCGTAATCCACGAGTGATGGAAATGGCGTAACGCAGAGGCGCGGGAACATTGTATAGGATGCTGCGTCCTGGGTTAACTATGAAGATTTCTGCCTGTGGATGCGGAAGTCTTTTTTGTTATGTAAGGAACCGCCGGCCAGGCTGCCTGCAATAAACAGGGGTATTTACCGGTGATTCGTGAGAAGGTGTATGACAGAATTATGGAACAGGATGTTGTTGTTTCTCAGGGTAAACTGATGCGTCGCGGCTATACGACCGGCAGCTGTGCCGCAGCTGCTTCCAAGGCTGCCGCGGTGATGCTCCTTTCCGGGGAAGAAACAGATTCGATCCGGCTGGATACTCCGAAAGGAATTTCGCTGACGCTGGACGTGCTGGATATCCTGCGGGGACCCGGGTTTGTCCGTTGTGCGATCCGCAAAGACAGCGGAGATGATCCGGATGATACAAACGGAACACTGATTTATGCCACGGTATCAGACAAAAACAGTAAGATCCCGGGGGAAGAGCCTGTGATGCAGCCTCAGACCCCTTCGGTTGAACAGCTGGATGAAAAAGTGGAAATATGGGGTGGAATCGGCGTAGGAAAGGTGACGAAGCCGGGACTGGCCTGTAAGGTAGGCGGCCCCGCAATCAATCCGGTGCCGCGCAAAATGATAACGCAGGAAGTTCTTGCAGCAATGGACCGGTACGGGTTTGAAGGAACCCTGCGTGTCGTAATCTCAATTCCGGACGGCGCAGCCATTGCACCTAAAACATTTAATCCGCGGTTGGGGATTGAGGGCGGTATTTCCGTTCTGGGCACAAGCGGAATCGTAGAACCCATGAGCGACAGGGCCCTGATCGATACCATGTATACGGAAATGAATTCCCGTAAGGCGGCCGGCTGCAAGGATCTGCTGGTATTCTTTGGTAATTACGGAGCCGATTTTACCCGGGATGAGATGAAAATTGATATCAGCACGGCAGTGACCTGCAGCAATTTTGTGGGAGAACTGTTGGATTATGCAGTTCTGAAGGGTTTTGAGAGTGTTCTGATCATCGGTCATTCCGGTAAACTGATCAAACTGGCCCAGGGGGTTATGAATACCCATTCCAAATATGCCGACTGCCGTTCGGAGTTTCTGGCCCTGCAGGCTCTTTTCCACGGCGCTGATCCGGAGGTAGGTAAAGAGATTTATCAGGCGCTGACAACAGATGAAATGACAAAGATCCTGAAGCGGGAAGGCCTGTTTGAAACGGTGATGGAAGAGGCGGTTAAAAAAATTGATTTCTACATGCAGAAACGGGTACATGGGAAAGTAAAGACCGGCGCCATCCTGTTTTCCAATGTTTACGGATTGTTAGGAAAAACTGCCAATGCAGACCAATTGCTGAAACTGCATCAAAATGATGCGGCAAAAAATAACAGGGGTATTTGATCCGGAAACAATAAATTGCTATAAATTTTTGAAAAGATAAAGGAGAAACGAAGTATGAAGGGTAAACTGTACAGTATTGGCGTAGGCCCCGGGGATCCGGAACTGATGACGCTGAAAGCAGTCCGTCTGATTAAGGAATGCGATGTGCTGGCAATTCCGCAGGGCGACAGTGATGTGCTGGTAGCTAAAAATATCGTGGAAGGAATCGTAGACCTGAAGGATAAAGAGCAGCTTCTGGTTTATATGCCGATGGTCAAAGATCATGATATTATTTCCAAAGCGCATCAGAAAGGCGCGGATGATATTATTAACTATCTGGATCAGGGTAAAAACGTGGTTTTTATTACGTTAGGGTGCCCAACGGTTTATGCGACCTGCATCTACGTTCATAAACTTGTACTGAAAGAAGGATATGAAGCGGAACTGGTTCCCGGCGTGACGAGCTTCTGTGCAGTAGCGGCAAAATTAAATGTTTCCCTGTGCGAAAAAGCGGAACCGCTGACGATTCTGCCGGGCAGCTATAAAGAATCAAGCCGGTTCCTGGACATGCCCGGAAATAAGATCCTGATGAAATCCGCCAGTGAGATCGGCAGGGTCCGGGATGAGCTGACCGGGCGCGGGCTTTTGAAACATGCCCAGATGGTGGAGAATTGCGGCCTGCCCGGAGAAAAGATATACAAAGATCTGAGCAAAGTTGACGATAAAAGCAGTTATTTTTCAGTGATATTGGTAAAAGAAAAGGAGTTTGAACAGGAATGATCTATTTTATTGGCGCAGGTCCCGGAGCAGCGGATCTGATCACGGTTCGCGGGAAAGAACTGCTGGAAAAGGCAGACCTTATCATTTATGCAGGTTCTCTGGTGAATCCTGCTTTGCTTGACTATGCAAAACCGGAGTGCGTAATTATGAACAGCGCGGTCATGACGCTGGAAGAAGTCATTGCGGCTATGGTTCCGGCTGCCCAGGAAGGCAAACTGGTAGTGCGCCTCCATACAGGCGATCCCAGCGTCTACGGAGCCCACAGGGAACAGATGGATCTGCTGAAGAGTTATAATCTTGATTTTGAAGTTGTGCCCGGAGTCAGTTCCTTCTGCGCGGCGGCTGCATCCCTGAAAGCGGAGTATACCCTTCCGGAGGTCAGCCAGTCCGTTATCATTACCCGTATGGAAGGGCGGACAGGGGTTCCGCCGAAACAGAAGATCAAAGATTATGCGAAGCATCATGCCACCATGGTCATCTTCCTCAGTGCCGGTATGCTGGAGAAGCTCCAGAAGGAACTGATCAGCGGCGGTTATGGCGCTGATGAACCGGCGGCTATTGTTTACAAAGCTTCCTGGCCGGATGAAAAAGTGCTGCACTGTACTGTTGGTACGATTGCAGAAACCGCAGCGGCCAATAACATCAGGAATCTGGCCCTGATCACTGTCGGCGGTTTTCTGGGTTCGGCTTATGAGCGCAGCGAGCTGTACAATCCTACATTCGAAACCGGATTCCGTAAAGCCGATGCAAGCAAGTTGCAGATTAAACCGGTAAGCAGGACACATCACAAACCTGTAAAATAACATGAATGCGATAATTTTCTCTTTTACCCGCAACGGGGCAAGAATCAGCCTGAAACTGAAAAAGTATCTTGAGTCCCGCGGATTTGAGAGTGGGATATTTACTACACGACGGTATAAGGATGTGGATCCTGCCTTAAAGGAAATCAGCCCGTCTTTACAGGAAATGTGCAGGGAAGCTTTTTCCCGGTGCCGTCTCATGGTTTTTATCGGTGCCACGGGGATTGCGATTCGCAGTATTGCCCCTTATATCCGCAGCAAGACAAAGGATCCGGCCGTCGTTTCGATTGACGAACAGGGAAAGTTTGTGATTCCTCTGCTTTCCGGGCATATCGGTGGCGCCAATGGCCTGGCGCTGGGAATTGCCGGTTTTTTGAGGGCGGTTCCCGTAATTACCACGGCGACGGATGTGAATGACCTGTTTGCTGTGGACGAATGGGCTGCACGGCATAATATGTCCATATTTAACATGGATGCCGCCAAAACCTTTGCTTCGTATCTGGTTGACTGTAAAAAAGTGGGAGTGAAAAGCGATTTTCCTATCAAAGGTCCTCTTCCCAAAGGATTGGTCCTGGCTAACGAAGGAACTGTCGGCATGGCGATTTCCCTGCGCAAAACAGTACAGCCTTTCGTAGAAACGGTTGTATTGCGCCCCCGCGTTCTTCATCTGGGAATTGGCTGCCGCAGAGGCACGCCGGAGGATAAAATCGAAGAACTGGTTATTCAGGAACTGGCAAAGCTTAAAGTTACAATGAGCGTGGTAAAAGGAATCGCTTCCATTGATGTAAAGAAGGACGAGCAGGGATTATTGGCCTTCGCTGAAAGCAATGCACTGCCCGTACGGTTTTATTCTGCGGAAGAACTGAATGCTGTGGAAGGGGATTTTACGCCTTCTGCTTTTGTGGCGAAAACCGTAGGCGTAGATAATGTCTGTGAACGGGCGGCTGTGCTGGACAGTCATGGTGGGAAACTGCTGTTGCGCAAGACCGGAAGAAACGGCGTGACGCTGGCTGTAGCTGCTGAAAATTTTGTTGTAGATTTTAATTCATGATAAAGAGGATACTGATTGCAAAAGGAGTAGAAAATGGCTGCTAAAATTTATGTGGTAAGCCTGGGACCGGGCGGCAGGGAACAGATGACCGCACGTGCCATCAAAGCGCTGGAATCCTGTGACGTGATTACAGGATATAATGTATATGTGAATCTGATCAAAGATGAGTTCCCCGGAAAAACATTCGTGTCCAACGGGATGCGTAAAGAAGTGGACCGTTGCAAGGCGACGCTGGAAGAAGCGCTAAAGGGGCAGACGGTAGCGATCATCAGCAGCGGGGACGCCGGTGTGTACGGTATGGCCGGTATCATGTGCCAGGTGGCTGCCGATCATCCTGAAATTGATATTGAAGTGATTCCCGGTGTTACGGCTGCCTGCTCGGGGGCTGCGTTGCTTGGGGCGCCCCTGATCTGTGATTTTTGTCTGATTTCCTTAAGCGATCTGCTGACCCCCTGGGAGAAGATTGAAAAACGGCTGGACTGTGCTGCACAGGGAGATTTCTGTGTTGCCATTTACAATCCCAGAAGCCATAAACGGCAAGATTATCTGAAAAAAGCCTGCGATATCATGCTGAAGCATCAGAACGGCGACGTTCCCTGCGGTATTGTGCATAATATCGGACGGGAAGGTGAATCTTACGAACTGACCACGCTGAAAGAACTGGGCGATAATGAAAATGTGGATATGTTTTCTACGGTTATCATCGGGAATTCCCAGAGCAAGGTAATTAACGGACGGATCGTAACACCCAGAGGATATCATTTATGAAACGAAAAGTCTGGCTGATTGCCGGAACCATAGAAGGAAGAAAAATTGCTGACGCATTGGCTGCCATGCAGGTAGATGTCTATGTCTCTGTCGCTACGGCATACGGTGCGTCTTTATATCCTGACAATCCGTACATCCATGTACAGACAAAGCGCATGACGTTTGAGGATATGTGCACGTTTTTGCGTGAGGTGCACCCGGATCTGGTGCTGGATTCCACCCACCCTTATGCGGTAGTGGTTACGGATACGATACAGAAGGCCTGCAGGGAAACCGGGTTTCCGTACAAACGGATGCTGCGGCCGGCCAGCGAACATCCCGGCTGTATCACGGTGAAAGATTTCGGGGAAGCCATCGAAATTTTGAGCGGTACGGAAGGGCCGGTGTTTTTAACCACCGGCAGCAAGAACCTGGTTGATTTTACAAAGCTTCCCGGTTATGCGGAACGCATTACCTGCCGGATACTGCCTTTGCGTGACTCGCTGGACAACGCGCTGAATCTTGGCTACAAACCGGCGCAGATCATCTGCATGCAGGGACCCTTTGCCAAAGATCTGAACATAGCCATGTTCCGGCGCGCCGGCGCAAAATATATTGTTTCAAAAGATTCCGGAAAGGCCGGCGGCTTTGAAGACAAACTGGAAGCGGCAGCCGAAGTAGGGGCCAAACTGATTCTGATCGACAGGAATCCGGAGACCGGCGAAAACCTGGAGCAGGTGCTGGCGGAACTGAAAGAACAGTTCGGCACTTGCTGCTGATTGGATGCGTTGGATCCGTTCCGTGTGTGCTGCGGCAATCATCATGTGTTTAGAAAGATTTGACTGAATGTGCCTGAGTAAGGTGTCAGATATAATTTATGTTAGAACGTGTGTTACGTAAGACAGGAGACAGGTCATGCTGAAAGTGAATGTGATCGGAATCGGTCCGGGAAATCCCGATCTTCTGACCGGAGCGGCAAGACAGGCAATCGCCGAAAGTACGGTTCTGGCAGGAGACCGGCGGATGGTAGGCCAGTTTGGGGAAGGGAAGAAAGTATATCCCACGATAAAACTGGCTGAGCTGGCGGAAATTGCGGCGAACGCGGATGCGGAAAAAGATGTTCTGGGTATCCTCGTATCCGGTGATGTGGGCTTTTTCAGTCTGGCCAAAACCATTGCAGGGAAGCTGCCCCGGTGTGAGGTAAAGCGGTACTGTGGGATCAGCAGCCTGGTTTATTTTGCTTCCCGGCTGCAGATGTCCTGGGATGACGCTAAAATTATCAGTATGCATGGAAGACAGCAGAATCTGGTTTCTGCTGTTTTACAATATAAAAAAGTTTTTTCCCTGACCGGCGGAGAGAATTCCCCGCAGGTATTATGCCGGCAGCTGTGCAGGCAGGGACTGGAAGATGTGCTGGTACATGTGGGTTCGGATCTGTCCTATCCGGAAGAAAAAATAGTAACCGGGACCGCTTCGGAAATCGCGCAGGGAGAATTTCCTTCTCTTTCGGTTATGATGATCTTGAATGAAAATGCCGGAAATCCGCTGCGGCAGTGTGTCCACGGTCTGGACGACAGCCTGTTCCTGCGGGGGAAGGCGCCCATGACCAAACAGGAGATCCGCGCGGTTTCCATTTCCAAATTGCAGCCCCGTCCGGATGACATCATTTACGACATCGGGGCCGGGACGGGATCCTGTTCCGTAGAACTTGCCTTGCAGGCGCCGCAGGGAAAACTGTATGCCTTTGAAATGAAAGAGGAGGCGCTGGAGCTGCTGCGTCTGAACAGGGAACGGTTCCATTGTGACAATATGGAAATCGTGCCGGGGGAAGCCTCGGAAGAAATGGAAAAGACCCCGGTACCTGACTGCGTCTTTATTGGCGGCAGCAGCGGCAACATGGCCAAGATGCTGGACAGCCTGTATGCACGTAATCCTGCGTGCCGTATCGTGATCAATGTGATCGCGCTGGAAACGCTGTGCGCGGTGGTAGAATATTATAAGGAAAAAACGGATTATGTACTCGATGTGGTGAATATTGCATCCGCTTACAATAAAAAGCTGGGCCGATACAACCTGATGATGGCACAGAATCCGATTTATATCATTACGGCAGTAAAAAAGATTGGGTGAACAGGATGGCTGAAACGGTAACAATGGATATTCCCCGGCTGCTTTTTGCGGCGCCCCAGAGCGGTAGCGGCAAGACTACGGTGGTCTGTGGCGTATTGCGGGCCCTGCTGAATAAAAAGCTGAAGGTAGCGGCTTTCAAAAGCGGGCCTGACTATATTGACCCCATGTTCCATTCAAAAGTGATCGGTGCAAAGTCCCGTAACCTGGATCTGTTTCTGACAGGCCGGGAAAATGTAAAACGTCTGCTGGCTAAAAACAGTTCGTCCTGTGATATAGCTGTTCTGGAAGGCGCTATGGGCTTTTATGACGGGATGGGAAAGACCACGGAAGCAAGCGCTTACGATCTGGCGCGGACGGTTAAAGCGCCTGTCGTACTGATAATAAACGGGAAAGGCGCGGCCGTTTCCATGGCAGCCCTTGTGAAGGGTTTTAAAGAATTTCGGGCAGACAGTAATGTTCAGGGTGTGATCTTGAATAATGTTAAAAAGATGACATACCAGTTTTATAAAGACGTGATCGAAAAGGAGACCGGCGTTAAAGTTTACGGTTATTTTCCGCATCTGCCGGAATGCAATCTGGAAAGCCGTCATCTGGGACTTGTGACTGCAGGAGAAATCGGAACGCTGGAAACCATCGTGGAACGTCTGGCGAAACAGGCGGATGAGTCTTTGGATCTGGAAGGCCTGATGACGCTGGCCGGGAATGCCGGACCGCTGGAATTTGAACCTCTGGAAATCAAACCGTCAGGTAAAGTTACGATTGCGGTTGCGCAGGATAAGGCCTTCTGTTTTTATTATCAGGATTCGCTGGACCTGCTGGCTATGCTGGGGGCAGAAATTGTATCCTTCAGCCCTTTGCAGGACACGAAACTGCCGGACTGTGACGGCGTGTTTTTAGGCGGGGGTTACCCGGAATTATATGCCGGACAGTTAAGTGAGAACACGTTATTGTTAACGGAACTGCGTGAAAAACTGGAAGCCGGGCTTCCCTGTTACGCGGAATGCGGCGGTTTTATGTATTTGATGGAAGGCTACAGGGAAGAGGGTACTGTATATCCCTGGGTAGGTGCTGTAAAAGGTCACTGCTGGATGACGGACAAGCTGGTTCGTTTTGGCTATGTGAATATGACAGCGAATACAGATAATGTACTGTGCAAAGCCGGTGATTCGATCCACGCCCATGAGTTCCACTATTCGGACAGCGATGAGAACGGAACTGCCTTTACGGTACAGAAAGCGGGAAAAACGACTGCCTGGCCTGCAGCCCAGGCCAACGGAACACTGTATGCCGGGTATCCGCACCTGCACCTTTGGGGCAATATCGGGTTTGCTGAAAACTTTGTGCAGGCCTGTATCCGGTATCATAAACATAATTCTGAGAAATAAGTTTTCTGTTGTGGTTTTTAAATTGACATGAGTTGACGTTTCGTTATACCTTTTGAAGAGGTGTATGTTATATGATGTTGTTAGGAGCCATCGTCTGCGGTTTCCTGTTAGACCTGGCGATTGGCGATCCCCACGGCTGGCCGCATCCGATTATTTTGATCGGTAACCTGATCAGCTGGCTTGAAAAACGGGTCCGGTCTGTTTGCGGTACCGATCCGGATAAATTGCTGCGGGGCGGTTTCGTCATTGTACTTGTTGTATGCCTGTTATCGTTTTCCGTGCCGTATCTCATTTTGTTTGCGGCAGGGAAAGTGGATCCCTGGCTGCGGTTTGCCCTGGAAACGGTGATGTGTTACCAGATTTTCTGTACCCGTTCCCTGCGGGATGAAAGCATGAAGGTCTATGATGCGCTGGAGGCTCAGGACCTGCCGCTGGGCCGGAAGATGCTTTCCTGGATCGTGGGCCGTGACACGGCTGAACTTTCGGAAGAAGAAGTGATCAAGGGCGCGGTGGAAACGGTCGCAGAAAATACTGCCGACGGTATTATCGCCCCGATGCTGTATATGTTCATTGGCGGCGCCCCGCTGGCGTTTTTGTATAAAGGCATCAATACCATGGACAGCATGATCGGCTATAAGGATGAGAAATTCCTCTATATTGGCCGGTATGCTGCGAAACTGGATGACATAGCTAATTTTATTCCGGCCCGTATCTGTGCCTTCTGTATGATGGCAGCCAGTTTTTTTACCGGGCTGGATACTAAAAATGCGTGGAAAATATTCTGGCGCGACCGGTATCACCATCTGAGCCCCAATTCGGCCCAGACGGAATCTGTGGCGGCGGGCGCCCTTCATCTGATGCTGGGAGGGGACCATTATTATTTTGGCAAGCTGGTACACAAGGAGACCATAGGGGATGATCTGCAGAAGCCTGCTTCCAAACATATTAAGCAGATGAACCTGCTGATGTACTTTACATCCATTACCGGCCTGCTCGGCTTCAGCCTCTTACGGGCCGTCTACCTGTTTACGGCAGGATAAGGAGTTTTATATGTATCAATATGTTCATGGCGGAGACATTTACAGTGATCCGACATTAAAACAGAACAAAGAGATGCTGGATTATTCCGCAAATATCAATCCCCTGGGCATACCTTCCGGTGTCCGCAGTGCTATAAAGGCCGCGGTTGCGGACAGCGTGAATTATCCGGATCCCTTTTGCAGGGAGCTGCGCGCCCGGATCGGCCGGAGATTTTCTGTCCCTGCGGAGATGGTTTACTGCGGGAATGGGGCGGCTGATGTTTTATTCCGGATCATGACAGCACTGCAGCCGAAACGTACGCTGTTATTAGCGCCTGCCTTTGCTGATTATGAAAAGGCTGCCCTGACGGTTGACAGTAAGATTGATTATTTTATATTACATGAAGAAAACGGTTTTGCGGTTACCCCGGAGATCCTGAAAGCGATTACCAAACGGACACAGATGGTTGTGCTTTGCAACCCTAATAATCCTACCGGTAAGCTGATGGATAAAGAATTGCTCTTAGCGGTGTTAAAACATTGTGAAGAGCTGCATATTCCGTTACTGATCGATGAATGTTTCATGGATTTTGTACAGAATGAGGAAGAATACAGTCTGAAGGATCAGCTGGCTGCACATCCCGGGCTGGTCATCCTGAAAGCCTTTACGAAAATCTTTGCCATACCGGGAGTGCGGCTTGGTTTTTGCCTGACTTCTGATACGGTTTTGATCGATAAGCTGTATGCGTGCGGACAGGACTGGAATGTTTCCGTGCTGGCACAGGCTGCCGGCGTTGCCGCCCTGGAGGAAACGGACTATCTGGCTGAGACCCGTGAATTGATTGACACAGAAAAAGCCTATCTGGCAGCGCAGCTGCGCATAATCGGGCTGAAAGTGTTTGAAGGTGCGGCCAATTACCTTCTGATAAAATCGCTTCATAATTATCCCTGGCCGGAAAAGCTGAGGAAACACCATATCCTGATCCGGGACTGTTCCAATTACCGTGGTCTGTCTTCCGGATTTTACAGGATAGCGGTGAAGACACGCCGTGATAACCGCAGGCTGATAAAAATAATGAAGGAACTGGTAAAGCATGACTTCTTTGATTATATTAATTGACGGACTGGGCGACGATCCGATTCCTGCCTGGAATGGGCAGACGCCTTTTTCCCGTGCTTTGCATCCGCAGATGGACAGACTGATCAGGGAAGGGAGTCTTTCGCAGGTCAGCATCTGTGAAGAGGATGTGGTGCCGGGAAGCCTGACCTGTATCCTGCGGCTTCTGGGTGTTCCCAAAGAAGTTTTTCCCACAAACCGGGCTTATCTTGAACTGCTGGCCCAAAACCGGGATGTCTCGGAATATGAGATGGTATTGCGCTGTAATGTGGTATCCCAGGACAGCGGCGGCCGTCTGGTTTCGTTCAACGGAATGGGGCTGTCAGCCAGGGAAATCGTGGCTATGGCCCGGCAGTTCAGTTCTTTGACGACGGATATAGAATTTATCCATTTATCTGATTACCGCAATTTGCTGGTTATGGACCGAAATGAAAATGTATTGCGGACCCAGACTGCACCGCCGCATGAAAGCATGGGACTGCCGGTGGAAGAACTGCTGGCCGAACTGAAAGAGTCTTCCCTTGCCATGAAGGTGTTCATGCAGGAAACGGATCAGATCCTGCAACAGTATAACCGTAATGAGCTGACATATAAGCTGTATCCCTGGGGCGCATCATGCCGGACAGAGATGCCTTCCTTTGAGGCCCTGAACGGGATGAAAGGCGCGCTGGTATGCCAGACGGAAATCGTCCGGGGCATCGGCAAAGCACTGAAGATGGAAGTCCCAGAACTTTCCTACTGTACAGCGGATACGGACACAAATATAAGGGAGAAACTGGCGGTTACCCGTAAGATGATCAACCGATATCCGTTTGTGATGACGCATTTTAACGGGACGGACGAAGCGGCGCACCGTCATGATTATGAAGGAAAGGCCGAATTTATCGCCCGTATTGATAAAGAATTTCTGGAACCGCTGCTGGATACGGCGGAAGAACCGTTACGCATTGTGATCTGCGGTGACCATGTGACCAGCAGTGTTACGGGCAAACATACCCGTGGCAGGGGGCCGGTGATTGCCGCGGAAACAAGAACCGGGCACCGGCCAAGTTCCGGCATCGCGACGTACAAAGATATAGTTAACTATTTAATGAAAGAGAGTGAGTATAATGGCTAAAGCAATCATGATACAGGGGACCATGTCGAATGCCGGCAAAAGTCTGGTTACGGCAGCGTTATGCCGCATTTTCCATCAGGATGGGAAACGGGTGAATCCGTTTAAATCCCAGAACATGGCCTTAAACTCTTTTATTACGGCAGAAGGCGCCGAGATGGGACGGGCGCAGGTAGTTCAGGCTGAAGCTGCGGGAGTGAAACCCAGCGTACTGATGAATCCGATTCTCCTGAAACCTACCAGCGACAGCGGCTCCCAGGTCATTGTCAACGGCGTGGCCATCGGCACGATGCCGGCAGTAGAGTATTACAAATTTAAGACCAAGCTTATCCCGGATATCATGAAGGCTTACAATACACTGGCAGACAAAAGTGATATCATGGTCATAGAAGGCGCAGGCAGTCCTGCCGAAATCAACCTGAAGGCACAGGATATCGTGAATATGGGTATGGCCCGGATGGCAAAATCCCCGGTACTGCTGGTTGCCGATATTGACCGCGGCGGGGTATTTGCCTCGATTTACGGAACCCTTATGCTGCTGGAACCGGATGAACGTGCCATGGTAAAGGGTGTCATCATCAATAAATTCCGCGGCGATGTCAGCATCTTGAAACCCGGTCTGGATATGCTGGAAGAAAAAACCGGTATACCGGTGATCGGTGTACTGCCCATGCTGCATGTTGACATAGAAGATGAGGACAGCCTGTCGGAACGCCTGACCCAGGTGAAAAGTAAAAATGCGCTGATTGATATTGCTGTAATCAAGATGCCCCGTATGTCTAATTTTACGGATTTCAATGTGTTTGAACTGATTGACGGCGTATCGTTGCGGTATGTCAAATCTACGGAAGAGCTTGGCAACCCGGACATGATCATCCTGCCCGGAACAAAAAATACCATTGATGACCTGAAATGGATGCGGCAAAACGGACTGGAAACAGCGGTACTGCATAAGGCCAATAACGGAACGGTTGTCTTTGGTATCTGCGGCGGGTATCAGATGCTGGGCCGGAGCCTGTCCGACCCCTTTGGGTATGACAGCGGTCATGCCGGAAGCGTTACGACCGGCATGGGGCTGCTGAACACAGAAACGGAATTTGTTGAAAATAAACGCACGATCCAGATGAAGGGTCATTTTAACAGGGTGGAAGGCATATTTTCCGGCCTAAGCGGCATGGAATTCTACGGCTATGAGATCCACAGCGGCATAACCTCGCTGGAAGCAGTCAAAGCGTTGAATACCGTAGAACCAATCAACGAAAAGGCAGAAGCTTTTGCCGAAGGAAGCCAGACGGTGCGCGGCGGTCTGCAGGTGTATGGCACCTACATCCACGGTATATTCGATGGGGAAGGCATTGCTGCCAAAATTGTGGAAGCCCTGTTGGCCAGAAAAGGCCTGAGCATGGATGATGTGAAAGTGATCGACTATCAGAAGTATAAACAACAGCAGTACGACCTGCTGGCACAGAGCGTACGTGAGCATCTGGATATGAAAAAAGTTTACGAGATTGTGGAGAACGGACTTGACGGATAAGAGGCGTGAGCATTTTGGCAGTTTCGCGCCTGATGGTATAATAAAGAGAGGTTTACTATGGATAAAAGTAAACTGGGCCTGATCCATATTTATACAGGCAACGGAAAGGGAAAGACTACGGCTGCGCTTGGGCTGATCCTGCGGGCCAGCGGAAGAGGGTTGAAGGTCGTTCTGGGACAGTTCCTGAAGGGCCGGGAAACAGGAGAACTGCACACCCTTGCTTTGCTGCCGGGTGTGAAAGTGTTCCGGGGCAAGCCGCTGACAAAGTTTTCGTTCCAAATGAATGAGAAGGAAAAAGCAGAAGTGCTGCAAAGCCATAACGATTTTATCCGGGAACTGGCATCATACTGCAGTAAAGAAGAAACCGATCTTCTGGTGCTGGATGAAGTGATCGGCGCCTGCGGTACCCGCCTGCTGGATGAAGCGTTGCTCATTGATTTTCTGAAACACAAACCGGAACATCTGGAAGTGGTCATGACAGGCCGTAACCCTTCGCCGGAGTTGTTGGAACTGGCTGACTATGTCTCCGAAGTCTGCAAGCGTAAGCATCCGTTCGATAAAGGAATACCGGCCCGGGAAGGCATTGAAAAGTAAGGTAAAGGAGGAATCGTTATGAATCTGGAAAATGTGCTGCCGATGGATATTGAAAAACGCAGTTTTGAAATTATTTCTGAAGAATTAGGCGAATTAAAACTGGATCCGGACAAGGAAAGCATTATCAAGCGCTGCATCCACACCGCAGCGGATTTTGACTATGCGCGTACGTTACGGTTCAGTGACAATGTGGTGGAAGATACGCTGGCAATCATGAAGAAGGGCGGCTTTACGATTGTTACAGATACCAAGATGGCCCAGACGGGTATCAATAAAGCCGCGCTGGCCAAACTGAACGGCAATGCTGTCTGCTTCATGAGCGACCCGGATGTGGCGGCCCGCGCAAAAGAGGCGGGAAGCACACGGGCGGCTGCCTGCATGGAGAAAGCAGCTACGCTGGAAGGACCGGTAATCATTGCAGTAGGCAACGCGCCGACGGCGCTGGTACGCCTGGACGAACTGGTCAGGGAAGGCAAGATCAGACCGGCGTTGGTCATCGGCGTGCCGGTAGGATTTGTCAACGTGGTCCAGTCCAAAGAAATCATTATGGCCAGCGGTGTGCCGTATATTGTAGCTGTGGGCCGCAAAGGCGGCAGCAATGTTGCGGCGGCCATCTGCAATGCGCTGATGTACAAGCTGACCAGCGAGCAGGCAAATAGGCGGTAATTTAGGTTTAAACATGGTTAAAAACTCAGGATTTTTCACCGGAAATCCTGAGTTTTTTGCTGAAGAGGAAATGGCGAATCCGGTCTGTTGGGGTTGCAGATGCAATCTGTTCCCGATTATAATATTTAAATTAGAATTCAAGACTATCTTTTCTTTTGATTTGTGGTATAATGTAAAATATATTTTTCGCTGTATTGTTTTTGGACAATTACGATAGGAACGATTGTCAATTACAACTGTGCCTTTTATTGGATGGCAGAAAACTATCAAACAGTATTGGGGGTTCTTTCAGGTGCCTGTTTTGGATTTACTTCGTGTTGACCGGGATAAGTGCATAAAATGCGGTCTGTGTGTAGCAGACTGCCCGGCATGTATATTGGATATGGGGGAAAATGGCCCGGAATGTAATGTAGACCGCGGTTGCATGAGCTGCGGTCATTGCGTTGCCATCTGTCCCACGGGAGCTATGGATAATAAATATACACCGCGGGAAGAAATGGTTCCGGCTCCTGCATCGATTATTTCGGAAAAGCAGGCCTATGACTTTCTGCGGTCCCGCCGCAGCGTGCGCCTGTTCAAACCGCAGCCGCCGAAGCAGGAAGAGGTGTTAAAACTGTTGGATATCTGCCGGTACGCACCCACCGCGGGCAACAGTCAGAGCATGTATTTTACGGTAATTTCCAATCCGGATACGCTGGCTGCGATCCGCAGGACGACTGCGGAGTGGATGGCGGAAGAAGTGGAAAAGGAAACGGTAAACAAACGGTACTTCAAAGCCGTATTGCATACATTTCATGAAAAAAACGTTGATATTATCGGTCGCAATGCGCCGATGCTCATTTTTGTATCAACGAGGCGCCTGAATGTGACAGGGGTGAGCAACAGCGAGCAGTGCCTTGCCTACGCGGAACTGTTTGCACCGGCCATTGGTCTGGGAACGACAATTGCCGGGTTCATCCAGGCCTGCGGTATTGCCGGATACAAACCGCTGCTGGATCTGGTGGGGATCCCGTCGAAACAGAAACTGGTTGGCTGCATGATGGTAGGATACCCCCGGGTTAAGTATAAGCTGATGCCGGAACGCCAGCACCTGAAATGCGAGTTCAAAGAATAAATAAAATAGAGAATATATAAAACAGCCTGTACTTTTACATAGATACGGGCTGCTTTTTATTTGAATTAGTAATTGAGATATTGGCGTTGAAGTGTTATAATCGAATTATACAGGACTTGCGGTTCGTAACAGATGCAAGTTACAATGTTTGTTAAAAATGGGAGGAAGAGAGTATGAAAAAATCAGTAGCATTTTTAGCAACAGCATTATTGTCCCTGTCCATGTTGTTCAGCGGCTGCGGCGGCGGAGACAAAAAGGCTGAGGCTCCGAAAGCAGATAATGCGGCCAAAGAACTGACTGTATATACTGCCCGCAGTGAAAGCCTGAACAACGCGGTAATCAAGAATTTCGAAAAAGATACAGGCATAAAAGTTAATGTTGTAGTGGCAGGCACAGGGGAAGTTGTGAAACGTGTCGCATCGGAAAAAGCAAATCCGCTGGGCGATATTTTATGGGCTGGCAGCGAAGCCATGCTGGCATCTAAAAAAGAACTCTTCCAGGAATATGTTTCCAAAGAAGATCCGAACATGATGGATGAATTCAGAAACACAACAAAATTCTTCACACCTGCATTTTCCGATCCGACGGTTATGGTCGTAAATAAGAAGATGAAGGGCGATATGAAGATTGAAGGCTTTGGCGATCTGCTGAATCCGGCACTGAAAGATAAAATCGCGTTCGGCGATCCGGTAAACTCCTCTTCGGCATTCCAGTCCCTGGTTGTTATGCTGTATGATATGGGTAACGGCGATCCCTTCAGTAAAGAGGCCTGGGATTATTGTGACAAGTTCCTGAAACAGCTGAACGGCAAAATGATGAACAGCTCCAGCCAGGTTTATAAAGGCGTGGCAGGCGGCGAATATATTGTCGGCCTGACCTGGGAAGATCCGGCTGCGACACTGGTCAAGAGCGGTGCTCCGGTTGAAGTTGTGTT
>DOSQ01000098.1:502-3261 GCA_003512125.1 Acidaminococcaceae bacterium | reverse complement strand
GATTTGTACGATTATCGTTGACTCACTTAATTATATCAAAACAGTCGCAGAAAAATCTACGGCTGTAAGAAACTGGGATTTGTCAATTTTACGATACTCCATTTTCGCCGTATCGTATGCCATAAAAGACAAGTCTGTGCTGTATATAAACAAAGAAAAAAGCACCGCTTGGTTTACTGGCACTGGCTCCGCACGAGCCGTCGACCAGCAAAGCAAGGATGCTTTGTTTAAATCCATTATAGTAGTAGATGAAACGAAAATCAAGACGGAATTGTTTCTGATACCGCCCGGAGATAAAACCGTAAAAAGAACCGGATATCCGATGGAAGTTCCATCCCTCCGTTGTCTTCTCTGATCCGGTTATTCAGCAGTGTCAGTACGTACTTCGTCGCTTTCTCGAGAAAAGAATCATTACCCGCCGTATTTTTTAATACATTTTCATAAAACGACCGATGCTCCATTAACGGTGTACAAAGAGCCCTCAAAAGCTGAGGCCATGTATAGATAATGTTCTTTTCCGCAAATAACGCCTCCGCTTTACGATTATATATCCAGGCCAGCAGCTGATACTTATCCTGAAAATAATGATAAAAGGTGGTGGATGTCAGACCGCAGTTCTGCACAATCTCTTTCACCGTAATCTTTTCTACAGTTTTATTCCTGGCAAGCTCTATAATGGAAGCCGCCAGTAATTCTTTAGTTGTCTGCCGGACGATCATGCTCGCTTTTCTCCCTTCAAGAAGAATCGTATATGAATCCCTCTGAGCTAAATTTTAATTTATCGACATCTGACAGCATGCAATGCCCTGAGAGCATCCACGACATGCTGACCCCAATGAGAGTTAAAACTAAGTTTCCACTCAAAGACAGCATTTCCAACTCGACCCGCTTCATATTCTTTCATACCGTTTCTTAAATTCCCAGCAATATCGGAAAAATCATCAGTCAGATCTCCGCATACAGGCTCTTCCTCAACATAAGGATCAAACACTTCCCAATAGACGGGAGAAATATGATTGCTTAACCTGATTTGTACAGATTCTAAAGGAACTAATGACGAATCAATTGTTTCAGGCTCTGCTTCAGGAAGGTACATGGCGGAAAAATATAGTTTCATCAGCAGTTCCATTAAATGCGAAACCGAATCGGCTGTAATCTCATTTCCAACAATAAAACGGCAGTATTCATTAGCTAATTCGTAGAACTCTGTTGCTTTATCTTTGTCCACGATCAACCCTCCGCTAAACGCTGATTTATAATGATACTGTTGGATCGGCTGCGAACCAGGTTTGAATATCCCGATCATGATTGTTGTCTGTTGAATCTCCCCAACCAACATCGTCTATCCAGGAAATTCCAAATACATATTGTTCTGTTTTTGTGTCTGGAAAAATCCGGTATAACATACCGTTTACCAAATAATCTGCATCATAATCATATGCATCAGAAAGACGTTTGCCGCCAACGTATCCCGCTTCACATGCAAGTCCAATGGACATCTTAAATCTGCGGTCATTGTAGAAACTTTGACACTCCAACCGTTCGCCGCTTTCTTTAGCTCTTTTATACGGACATTCAGGCGTAAATACAAACGCTATGCTATGTTCCTGACCGTCAGGAATAAATTGAACGGTGATTTGAAATCTCCCCAAAATATCAGGGCATAAATTTTCAATTTTACTGCCTTCCTGTACTATATAAGGTGTCCGCCGCCCATCTATCAGTATGTCAATTTCACCAAAAGGCGTTACTAACTTTCCCATAGCTCTTCTCCGATAAATTGGAATCTGTAAGGCCTGCTTCTATTCAGTTAAATACCAGCGTTTCACCGTCTTCAGGCATCAGATAGTCTACACCACGCTTTGCCAGTAAACCACGCATTGTATAACGGGTTATGGATGCATGTGCCACTGTGTCCATATGGCTGATCACAATCTGCGCATCCGGTGCGGTTCTGGCAACAGCTTCCACATCTTCGTCATTCATGATTAATCGTCCAAAACCGGCCAGTTCCGCAGCGCAGGCATTTAAGACCACCACATCCGGCGTAAAAGTCTGCAGCGTCTTTTTTATTTCTGTAGTCCAGATCGTATCCCCTGCAACATACAGTGTCTTTTCCTGTTTTGCCTGAAATATAATGCCGCAGGCTTCTCCGCAGGGTTCTATCACGCCATGCAAAGCCGGTGTCCGGGTAATCGAAACATCACCGCAGGCGTACGCTGTTTCCCCTAAAACAAGAACCTGTTCAAAGCCGGATTCACGGAACACCCTGCCATCTGTTTCATTCTGCACCAAAACAGGCACGGTTTTATCCAACATTCTTCCTACCGTGCCATCCGGCGCCATATCAATATGGTCAGGATGAATGTGCGTTACAATATAAAAGTCTACGTCTTTCAGTATTTCTTCTGCCGGTTCAGGCAGCGCGCACATCGGCATCGGTATCCCTTCTTTAGCTGTATCCGGAACATGAAACGGATTGCCCGGAATATCCAGAAAACATCCCATCTGTCCTTTTTCCAAAAGCCAGGGATCTATCAAAAAAGTCTTACCTGCATATAAAACGCGAATTGTTGCATTGCGAATCTGTTTGATTTCCATAAGCCGCCTCCCATTGTTTTTTACACTATATCAAAAAGGCCGGAGAAAATCTGCGGTTATTAGAAAAGCCGGAATTTTACGGTTTAGGACTTCCGCAGTACTCACAGAAGCGGCCGTTGTTCTGTGCTCCGCAGTTCGGGCAGGACCATGGTCCTGTA
>DOSQ01000098.1:0-374 GCA_003512125.1 Acidaminococcaceae bacterium | reverse complement strand
TAATTTTTACAGCGACAGGCCGGATACCCAGACTCTCAATCATAGGGGAAAGAGTGCCTTGCCGCAGCATGTTAAAAAGGTCTGCTTCATGCGCCGGAATCTCCCGGGGATCTGCACCGGGCACACCTTTTTGGAATACTTCTTTCAGCGCCAGATACAACGTCTGGGGAATTCTTGCGCCAAACGCGTTATTCCTCATTTGATCCGTTATCTCATACGCAACCAGACCGGTAACATGAAGTTTTACAAACGGCAGACCATCTACCGGAACGCTTACCGGATAAGTAAAACTCCCCTTCTTTCCGGAAGGTTCTGTGTCTGAGTTAAAGTTGAAAACAGGCATACATACACCTCCTTATCCATTTTCATCACTT
>DOSQ01000185.1 GCA_003512125.1 Acidaminococcaceae bacterium | reverse complement strand
CTTTATAAATTGAATATAATTTTTTTAAGTTTTTCAAAAAAAACTGGTAATTCTTTAGAAACAGGTGTATAATAGCATACGTAAATTACATTTGCTCGGATAGCTCAGTTGGTTAGAGTGCTGCCCTCACATGGCAGAGGTCCAGGGTTCGAGCCCCTGTCCGAGTACCATGAAAAACTTATCCCGGAAACGCAGTCCATGCGTTTCCGGGTTTTTGTTGTACGAACATATTACGATAGATATATTGTTGGATGGTCCATTACCGCTGATCCGCAGGCACTTACGAATCCCGCACACAGACCACTTCAGCTTTTCACTTTATCCCAAATAACACCCACCGCAGCACCCATCACTGCCACGGTAAACCAGCCAAATCCTTCCTTATACAGGGGCACCGATGCCAGTATGCTTTCCATGGGAACCGGAATCGCTGCAGCCTTCAGGCCTTCCACGATGGCAAACAGGGTGACGATCCACATGGTGCAACGGAACACGCGTTTATTACCGCCGAAGCCAAACACATTCAGCATGGCCAGCGCAATCATTACCGGATATAAGAAACAGAGGATGGGGATTGCCATCTTGATGATCATATCAAGTCCGAAATTGGAAAGGGTAAAGCTAATCAATGCAATCAAAATACCTAATGTTTGTTTGGAAAGTCTTCCGTTAAAAAGAATATGGAAATAGTCGGAAATGGCTGCTATCAAACCGATACTGGTAGTAAGGCAGGCCAAAATAATGATAGCCGCCAAAATACCTGTACCGCCTGCGCCCAGATATTCATGGGCTGTTGCCACCAGAATACCGGCACCGTTAGAAAATTCCCCTGACAGATAACGGTGCGCTTCTGCCCCCGCATAGCCCAAAAAGTAATAAATTAAAGCCAACAGTCCGGCAGTGATCAATCCTGCCAGCAGGCAGATCCTGATCAGTTCTTTTTTCCCCTGAATACCGAAAGTTTTAATAGTTGTCAGTGTAGCCGCACCAAAAAGGAAAGAAGCCAGAAGATCCATGGTATTGTAACCTTCCTGAAAACCTTTCAGGAAGGGGGCCTGCAGATATTCCCCCTGGGGGGCGTCCGGTATAAAGGTCGGAGCCAACATCACTTTTACAAAAAGAATGCCCAGACAGACCAGAAGCGCCGGAGTCAGCACCTTTCCCAGCCAGTTCAACACTTTGGATGGATTGTTGGCCACATAATAACTAAACGCAAAGTAAAGCGCCGAATACAGTGCCAGCTGCCATGGTTCAGTTGTGCCGAACAGCGGCTTGATGCCGATTTCATAACTGAAGGCAGCCGTACGGGGAATGGCAAACAGAGGCCCGATGGACATGCTGGAAAGAAACATGATAATTTTCGCATAAGCAATATTGACCGGAGCTGCCACTTCTGTCAGGTCTGTACCGCCTGTCATAGCAATAGCCAGCACGCCCAGGATGGGAAGGCCCACGCCCGTAATGCAAAAGCCCAGCGTAGCAATATTCAGATTGCTGCCGGACAAATAGCCGAACAGCGGCGGAAACAGTAAATTGCCTGCACCGAAAAATGAAGAAAATAACACCAGGCTGACGGGAATCAGTTTACTTAACGAAAGAGAGTTGGTCATAATGTTTCACCTGCTATTATAACGAAAACGCACAAAATGTGCGTTATCATGTAATACTATTAAGCATATTAGAGAACCTGAAACAAGAAAAAATTATTTAACAATCAGACGGTAATACTTCTTCTTACCTTTGCGGATCAGTACGCCTCCATCTTCTGTAAACAGTTCCGGTGTCAGGGCAAATTCTGCATCTTCCACAGCCGCGTTGTTCAGGTACAGTCCCCGCTGGGCAATCATCTGCCTGGCTTCCCGCTTGCTGCTGAACACCTTCTGTGCTGTCAGTACATCAACCAGCTTCGCAGTTTTATCTGCTTCTGCAATTTCCAGCGTCGGCACATGTTCCAGATCCGCGCCACCGCCAAACAGGGCTTCCGTGGCTTTCACCGCTTTGTCCGCTTCTTCCTGGCCGTGGATCAGCTTGGTCACTTCATAAGCCAGCACTTTTTTCGCTTCATTGATCTTTTCATCCTTATATGCACCCAAACGGCGTACTTCTTCCATAGGCAGGAACGTTAACAGGGCCAGACATTTTTCTACGTCAGCATCGTCCACGTTGCGCCAGTACTGGTAGAAATCGTATGGAGAACACTTTTCCGGATCCAGCCACAGGGCACCTTTTTCCGTCTTGCCCATCTTGCGGCCGTCACTGGTAGTGAGCAGCTTACAAGTAATGCAGAACGCAGGTTTCTGGTCCTTGCGGCGGATTAGCTCCACGCCGGCCAGCATATTGGACCACTGGTCGTCGCCGCCCATTTCCAATACGCAGTTATAGTTTTTATGCAGCGTATAAAAATCATACGCCTGCATAATCATATAATTGAATTCAAAAAAGGTCAGGCCCTTGTCCCATCGTTTCTTATAACACTCTGCCGCCAGCATGTGGTTGACAGTAAAATGGGTTCCCACTTCCCGCAGCAGGTTCACATAATTCAGGCTCAGCAACCAGTCACCGTTGTTCACCATCAGCGCCTTGCCATCGGAAAAATCAATGAACTTGCTCATCTGCTTCTTGAAGCACTCGATATTATGGTTAATAAATTCCGGCGTCAGCATCTTACGCATGTCATCCTTACCGCTGGGGTCGCCGATCATACCAGTGCCACCGCCCAGCAGGGCGATAGGACGGTGCCCGGCCCGCTGCATATGAGCCATAGCCATCAGTGCAATAAAGTGACCTACATGCAGACTGTCTGCCGTGGGATCAAAACCAATATAGAACGTGACTTTTTCCTTTTCCAGTATCTCACGGATCTCTTCTTCATGAGAAACCTGCGCAATAAAACCACGTTCCTGTAATACATCAAAAACCGACATTGATCTTACTTCCTCCTGAAACTTTAACCAAAAATTTGAACACACCCCACAGCACAGGGGAGTGTCCATGCGTAGATACAAATCTCAATTGTATCCGTAGTTATAAGTATATAATATTTTAACTCATTTTCCTTATTACTGCAAGGAATGTTTTCTTGACGCGGCCGCCGGAATTACATATAATATTCATATGCAAAAAAAACGTATTGCATAAGTAAGTGTGAAAAAGCAAGATGAAGATACAGGAGGATGTTAAAATGAGACCCGATTTAGTTGTTCCGGGCGAGAATGAAGAGAATTTTGTCGTGGCCCGCGATGCACGTGTTGTAACCGTACCCTTTTCCCCGATTGAAAAGAGGTTTGCCAAAGAAAAGCCCCAGCTGATGCCAGGTTTAAAGGCATTACGCGAAGAATTGGGCGATGCTGAGTTTGAACGGCTGATCACCCGTATCCACAATATCAATGTGTCCGGAGAACGCTGTCTGATCGTTGCGGAGAGCGAACTGCATCGCACCTTTATTTTACGGGATGCACTGCCTGCCATTTCCAAGGCGTTTAACGTAAGCAATATCCGCGTAGTAACCCAGGGATAAAACTATTTTTATTTTCCAGTTGACAAATCGTAATGAATCATCTATAATAAGCATGTTGTCGGGGCGTGGCGCAGTTTGGTAGCGCGCTTGTTTCGGGTACAAGAGGCCGTGAGTTCGAGTCTCGCCGCCCCGACCAAAATTAAACACTCAGGAACCGCATGGTTGTGCGGTTCCTTTTATTTTTCCCCAAATAAAAAACTTTAGTTTGCGAAAGTGAAAAAAGGCAAAATCGCGATTTTTTTGCCCCACGAAAATTAATGTATTTACATTATTCGTGATATTGAACGAAATAAAATGACTAAACTGAACAAAATCAGTACATTAAACAATTAATTCAGCCCTGTATTATTTTAACATATACTTTGCGGTGCCTCGGCCTGTCATACTCGCAGAAATAGATTCCCTGCCAGGTTCCCAAAACGAGCCTGCAGATCTCGTCTTTCACACTTCAACCAGTCTCTCACCGCAGCAGCATTGATGCGCCGGTCGTTCCACTGTCAGACTGATGCCGGAGATACAGGAAGGCAGCGCATCGTAACCGGTATGTATCATCCAATACTTCTTCCCGCCTTCCGTAAAGGCAACAGCATATGAGGAATTGCCTGCATGGTTCTGCAGGTACACATCCGCGCCCGCCCGGTCATCCACAAACTCTTTCTTTTTATCGAAATACACGTTTGCGGCTATGGCTTCCACTACAGCTGTCGACAGGCAGCCCGTATGGCCGGACGGGAACTTCTCAGCCAGATCAGCCTTTACCACCGCGCGGACATACTCACAAACCGTACTTTCATCTGTTTCATACGGGTACACGGACTTGACCGTCTCATGTACCCTGCTTTCATCGTCCAGCATGCTATAACTCCTTACTCATTTTTGCTCATATCAACTTTTTCAAAGCGCCATTTCTGTTTCACGTCCGGATATTTCCCGTGATCCACTTCACTCATAAACATATCCAGCGGGCGTACGCAATCGGAATAGTCACCATACAGATGTTTATACACAACATGGGGTTCCCCGGTTTCGGAATGGCTCGCAACGGTAATGATAAGGTACAGTTTCCCTTTGAAATGACGGTACACTTCGTTAGGTTTTGGAACAGGTCTTTCCTCAATCATTTCTTCACATCTTTCTGTTACACATATATTAATTCCTTTTATCCATGGCCTCTTTCCATGCCATGTATTCGTTCTTATCCAGTTCTACAGCAAAACGCCAGCCATTGTTCAGTTCACAGAGAACCACATGTTTTTCCTGCGCAGGGTTTCCACTCAGTGCAGCACCGATGATCCCCCACACCGGGCCACCCGCAAGATACCCAGCCAATGCGCCAGTTGCCGTCCGATTGGGGGAAGAATGGATCTCGGCACTTACCTCTTCATATTTTACAATAGATTTCGCGATATCCATCTCTTGGACCTGCAACGTATCAAGTTTGTAATCGTAGTACTGTATATCAAAACCCGATGAGAAAAAATGCTGGGATATGCCTGTAATCTCAACAGTTGGATCTTCGATCCCGCCTAAATATTTCGCCATGGTGCCTCCTTGATGTCAGATTGCCACATCAATCTTGGCGCTTACGCCTACTCCCTGAACACGCGTGCAATGAGAGGGGTCCACCGAATCTACCGGTATCAGCGCTTGTACCCGAAACGTCCGGTTCATGAAATCCCCTTCGAGTGCCAACGCACCTTTACATTTATCCACCATGGCCCGTGGTCCGCTGATCTGAGCCGCCCCTACGTAACCTTTGCTTCCAACCGCAATAATAGGCACTACTTTAGTTGCATATGAATCAGAAACAGGGTATTTCGCAGTCAGCTTGTTGATAAAGGTATTCAGTTCATTTCCATACCTGTCTACCAACCAGACAATACCGCCTGTTTTGACCGCTTTGCCTAATCCGCCCAATATGCCTCCTGCGTCTGCCTTTGGAACAGATACCATATTGCCTGCCATAAAACCTACAATTGTTGCAATAATGATTGCCTTATTCCCTTTCAACATCGTTTTCACCTCCGATAATTCCTACCTGATCATTCTACGATTATTGTATTGGTTTCCTTTAAACAATACTTTATATATTTATTATATCAAAAATAAATAACCTATAAACAGTCCTCTCGGTTTATTTTTTCTGTTTTTATGAAGTCCCCCCGGACGGTTTTACATTATTCTGGATTTTAGCTTATTGTTTATCAAATTACTTCCCCCAATTATCTTGTTGTTTCATTTTTTCCTTATTGTATTACTGCGGTTCGGCCTGGAAATCGGGGAAATATATACAAATTTAACGATAAATGTATTGGCTTATTGACCTTTCAATAATATAATTGGTTAAAGACCGGAGATGTTAAAATGCCAACGTTAACAAGTGCAATTATAAATACGGTACCGATAACACAATTCAGCCGAGGTTTCGCGAGTAAAATCTTTAAAATTCAAGAAAGGCGGTGCCCTATTTTGAAAATTTATAATCTGAAGTGCCCTAACTGCGGTGCTACGCTGGCAACAGACGTAAAGAACAATTATGCCCGTTGCGAATACTGCGGTAACGAGTTTTATATATCCGAAGATACAGAGAACGAAGCGAATCAAGCTGACCTCAGCAATGAGGGAGACGCTGACAAATATAAAGCAAAGCCGTTGCCGGGACAAGTTTCCGGGAAAGCCTCCGCCGATCCGGAAAAGCGCAAAAAATCCCGCGTCAGGGATTTTGTTATCATCTTCCTTTTTGTGATTATTGGAACTGCCCTTTCCCTGCTCCTGGACAAGGAAAAACCGCAGGATATCGTTCCCAAAACGGACCTGCACCGTTTTTTCACGGAACTGCGTCTGGACTGTACGCCGCAAAGCATAGAAACATTAACACAAAAACACAAACTGCACTTTTTCCGGACGGAGAAGGCAGTCAATGCCAATTCTGCCAATATCCTGTATTACAAAGTTGCCAAAACCATGGAGACCGCGCTGGATAAACAGGGCGAACACGGTGAAACGGTAGAAATCGAATTCGATGCGGAAAAGAATAATACGTTCCGGCTTGCCGTCTATTCCGATCCGGATCACATCGTCGGCCGCGCTCTTCTCTTTAACTATGGAACCTATTACAGCCTTTCCGCTGATAACGCAAATGCGAAAAACCTGACAGGATATTATTATTACAATAACTCACTGCGCAGTGCCGCCGGTGAACAAAAAACGCATCCGCCCTATCTGAAATGTGCCGATGCAACGGAAGCGCTTAAAATGATTTATACGTATAAAAAATAAGCCAAGGTACCAGACGGACATACACATGATCCATTTTCCCCCATCGGAAAAAGCTACCACGCATACTCAAAAAGCAGCCAGCGATTCATTTCGACCGGCTGCTTTTCTATACCCACCAGGAGTTACTCTTCCTTCAATACCCGCATGGTCTCCTCATAATCTTCCCGTGCTTCCGGGAAAAAAACTGTCGTGCAGTAGCAATGAGGCATACCCGGCGCCATTTTCAAATGATGCGGAACCCCCGCTTTGGCCAGCATTTCATCATAAGCTTCTGCTTTGGCAGAAAGAACTTCCGAAGTTCCGTAATAAATCCATGTTTCAGGAAAGTTTGAAAAATCCGCACCGTCACAGCTCTGCATCCATTTCGGCACCGTTGTGTTGCCGTGAGCCAGTAATGGCTGTATCGTTTTCATGTACTGCGCAGACAACATTACGTCCCGGCTGTTCAACTCCTGCATCTTCGTCCACTCTTTTTCTGTAGAAGGTATTCCTCCCGGGGATATAAGCACCATTTTTTTCGGCATGGGCAGGGAGCTTTTCCTTTCATTCAGGTAGGCTCCTAACAGTAACAACAGCGCCCCGCCGGATGAATATCCGTACCAGCGCACGTCTTCGTATTCCCGGGACATGGCAGTATACACTTCGTACAGCATACGGACGCTGTCCCGTATGGTATACTCATCACACAGCGGATAATAGGGGAACCACACATCCGCCCCTGTATTGGCCGCCATCTTTTTGGCAAAGCCTATAAACATCCGGGGCGGCGCCAGCAGTAACCCCCCTCCGTACACACACAAGATAGCCCGTTTCGATTGCTCTTTATGACTGATTGCCAGACAATGGAAGTCGGCGGAACATCCGCTCAACGCATCTGCTGCCCCGTCCAGATTATCAACGCGCACCTTTTTATCACGATAAACAAATTTTCTGTCACCCGGGATAAAAAACTTGTTCAGTTTATTGCGCCGGTGTATCTGTTTCAGCATCCTGTCCTTTGGCAGTCCTGTAATCCGCTTGCTTCCCGAAAGCCGAACCAGAAATTTTGTGATGATAAACTGTATGCTCATGAAACCGTTACTTCCGTCGTGCCTTTGATTACTTTTTCCATCTTATCGTTAAAGCAAAGTACCTGCATCCGCACCTGCAACTTATTTTCCTCTTCTTGCACCGGCACGACCTTCATTACTTTTGCCTCCGCCGTAACAGACTCGCCAGGACGTACCGGCTCCATAAAGCTTACTTCTATCACACCGCTTTCTATCCAGTCTTTGCCGAACGTACGGACCATCAGTTCCTGAATAAACGCCAGACTTAGCATACCATGAGCAATAGTGCCGCCATACCTCGTAGTTTTGGCAAACTCCGGATCCACATGCAACGGATTGTGATCCTCTGCTGCATCTGCATAACGACTGATCATTTCCTGCGTCACATTTTTTGCAGGCAGTGTATATACATCACCTTTATTGATTACTTTCATACTTCTTTCTCCTATCTACGCCGGTAAAAGAATGGTAATCTCACTTATCACCGCCAGTTCCCCGGCTTCGTTAAAGGCTTTCACTTCCTGAATTACAAATTTTAAGCCACGTTTTTCCAATTTTTCTTTTACCTGTCCCCGGAGGGTCAGTGTTTCTCCCCAATGTAACGGTTTCAGATAACGAAACCCCTGCTTGGCATGAACGGTTCCGTCTTCCAGCTTTTCACCGGTCAGCGCTTCCCAACGGGTGTAGACTGCCGCATATGCAGGCGGCACCAGCCGTTTCTCCGTATACAGCAGCGTATCGTCCTTCACTGCAGCCAGATATGCTTTTACCGCTTCTTCCTTGATGGTAAATTTCTTCTCAGGATAAGGCACTCCTACTTGTACTTCTGAAAATTTCATACTCATCACCTTCTCTTAGACCGAATCCCTTCCCTGTTTTATCTGTTCTTTTTCCCGTTCTTCCATATGTTTTTTTACATCCCCGGCAAAATCCACTGCAGCCTCAAGGCCTGCCTGCAGCCCTTCTCGGATCTGGCGTCCTGTCTCTGCCAAGGCACTCATAATATCTTCAATCTGATGTGATTCGGAAATCCCTGTTTTACACCAGATGGCAAAATGCTCGCAGTTGTTTGTCCACAGGCTGTACTGCGTCTCCCCGATCCGTTCCCGGGCGCGGACCACAGTTTCCTCCGGCGTATACAGATGATAATTGCTGATCTTCAGTACATCCCACAATGTCTGCGCATTTTCCGGATGGGCAAACTTTTTCCGGAACTCCGCAAACGGAATCTCTTCCGTAGGACGCCCGTACACCTTTGGGAATTCACAGACACTGTAAACCAGGCTTCCATTCAGAAATTCTGCCATCGACGCCTGATGAATGCAAATCTTGTAATGATCGGAAGGATCGATATCGTAATGAATTACTTTATCGTTGCCCACATAGATGCCGTAATGTTCAAAGCCGATGCGGTGCACACAGATCACATCGCCATATTCCGGTTCTTCCAGCAGACCCGGATCTGTTTCCAGATCCAGCGCCTGACGCACATTACTGGACAACTTATTAGCCGCCACAAAGATCGGATTGATCCGGCTTCCGATTTCGCTGCGAATTTCATTCAGTTTGTTTTCTATTCTGTTTTCTATATTTTCAGGCAGTCGTTCATCAGATTCCTGCCCGTCTTTCATTCCGTCTGTTTCGTTTATGTCAAGCACGGATTTATCAAACTCCGCCATATTTTTACTATTACCTTTCATTTTGAAACTTTCTGATTCCGTCAGTCGGTCAGCCGGTTACTGTCTTGCGCTTCCTGACAATAGTACTTCACTATGTAATTCACTGCTTTTTTTTGAAATAAATCCACAAACCTCCTAAAATAAAGAGCATTCCCAGCCCCTGCTGCAGCGTAATATTTTCACCGAAGATCAGGAACGCAAGGATAATCGTTCCCACGGGTTCACCTAAAATCCCCATGGTGACAGCGGTAGCCGGCAGATACTTCAGCAACAGGTTAAACACGCATTGCCCGCCTACGGTGGCAAGCAGGGCAAGGCCCCAAAAACATCCCCATGTCTGGAAAGAGTAGCCGGTAAACGGCTGCCCCGTAACCAGTACATATGCGGCAAGACACAGGGTACTGGCTGAATAGCAGACCGTCGTATAAGGCAGCACATCCATTTCTTTTCGCAACAGCTGACCAAAAAGGAAATGCAGACTGATCACACCGGCAGATGCAAAAGAAAGCATGTCGCCCCAAAACGCCGCACCGCTGACCCGGAAATCACCCCAGCCAATGATAACGGAACCGGCGATTGCCAGAAACACGCCCATCATTCCCTGCCGGGTAACTTTTTCATGAAGTAACAGCCCGCCCCATAAAATGGCAAACAAAGGCTGCAGGGACACCAGCACGGTAGAGCTGGCAACCGACGTATACCGCAGTGATTCAAACCACATCACCCAGTGTATGGCTAAAAGAGCGCCGGATACAACAGCCAGCCTGAGTTGCCGTCTGTTAAGCTGAAGCAGCTGTTCCCATTCCTTTTTCCGACACAGTAAGGCCGGAACCAGAAAACATAACGTAAACAGCAGACGGTAGAACGCAATGATTCCGGAAGGCGCTTCCGCTAATTTAACAAAGATGGCAGAGGTAGACAGGAACAGTACGCCTAACCCCAGTGAACCGTACAGAAAAAACGTTGATTGCATCGCTCACTTATTTTCCGTCAGCAAAATTGGTAAACACGTCTGCCTCTACTTTGGGAAGACCGTATTTTTCTTTTGCGTCAGCTATGGCTTTGATCATGAACGCCATATTCCGCGCCAGATTGCGCATGCACTGCAGACCTTCCAGATCCTTTTTCACATCTTCCGCCGTAAAGCCGTGCACCTGGTTCCAATAGGTGCTGGTCGCAATGGGCATGCCGCTGATGGAAAAGTATTTGTTCAAAACATCAAAGGATGCCGTATTGCCGCCTCGTCTGGCGCTGACCACAGCCGCGCCTACCTTCATATGTTTGGGAAAAGATGTGCTGAACATCAGCCGGTCCATAAACGACAACAGAGTTCCGTTGGGGGAAGCATAATACACCGGACTGCCAATAACCAGGCCGTCCGCTTCCTTCAGTTTGAGCGCCGCCTCATTCACAGGATCATTATTGAAAACACACTTGCCGTGTTCCCGGCAATATCCGCAGGCAACGCATCCGCGGATATCTTTATTGCCTAAATGGATCAGTTCCGTTTCAATTCCTTCTTCTTTAAACGTGCGAATCATTTCGTCCAGCGCAGTAGCAGTACATTCGTTTGCCCGCGGGCTCCCGTTGATCAGTAAAACTTTTGCCACGATGTTCCTCCTGATATTTTTTCTAAACTATAAAGATTTATTTACAAATGGTCGATGGAGCCGCGAATGTGGGTGTATACCACTTTGGCCCCGGTCAGCGGCACAACAATCGGCTCCAGCTCACGCAGATCTTCCACGCGCCAGCCTTCGTTGCGCTCTTCCAGCAATTGCAGTGCTTCCTCCAGGGTTTCCGCTTCTACAATCGCCAGCGCGTCCAGATAGAATTCGTTCACCACGCAGGGTTCGTTGATCATGCTGTGGCTGTGATACGTCTTGTTATGACGCCAGATGAATAAGTTCACAGTGCGGTCTCCTTGTACTGAAACGATCGATATTACTTGTCCATAGCATTTGCAGTTTCCAGGCAGTTCCTGCAACCTTCTTATACAGAACGCAAGTTAATGCAGATCTATCCTATAAACGTTACCGGATTTCCCTTTCGCTCTACAACACGCCGAAGCGGCAGACTGTCCTGCGAATCAGGATAACCTAACGCCATACTTACGTACACCGTTTCCCCGTCCTGCATTCCCAGCGTTTTTAAATATGACACCATGACAGGATTCTCATTCAGCCAGTTGATCTGGTTGATCCAGCAGCTCCCCAGATCCAATGCGTTGGCCATCAGCATCATGTTCTCCACTGCGCAGCTGCAATCCGCCATGTTGTTTCCATAGCCGATGCGGTTAGCGGTCAGCACCAGTACCGGTGCGTTGTAATGAAACACATACGTTCCCTTCTTGCTAAGTTTGATAGCTGTTGCCAGCGACGCATAGGTGTCCGGCGTCAGCTCCATCTTGGCGAATTCCTCCCGGGCGATACGGGCCAGTTCTGCCAGCACGGTCTTATCCTGAATCACAAGGAAATGTGTAGTCTGGTTATTGCCGCCGCTGGGCGCAAACCTTCCTGCCTCAATGACCTGCTCCAGTTTTTCCCTTTCTACAGGTTTCTGTAAAAATTTACGCGTACTGTGGCGGGTTTTTATCAATGTCAATGCGTCCATACGTCCCCCCTTTTCTTCAAACATTTCATTCCGTCCATTTCAAAAGCTTTTAATGTATCTTTCTTCTATACATTCTATTATACACTACAAAAATAAAAAATAATAATACTATGCAGCATATTTTTTGAAAAGAAAATCCCGATTCACTGAACCGGGATTTTTCTCTGCACTTTCATTTTGAATTTTCTATTGTAAATCAGTGTTACATTGCGTCTTTATTCTTTTATTTCGTAAACTTCGCCAGATCTTCGGGAATCTTCATGCCCAGTTTTTCAGCCTGTGCTTTATTAATGCTGGGGGTAAATTCTTTCTGGAAGGCAATCGGCATGTCCTGGGGTTTTGCTTTACCGTTCAGGATGTCTGCCGCCATTTCACCGCTGATGACGCCTAACTGGAAGAATTCAATGTTCACGCTGGCAGTGGCACCGTTCTTTAACAGAATGGCATCGGCTGCAATCACCGGAACCTTGGCTTCGTTGGTAATGGCTACCAGCGCAGGCGTAGCGGAAGCGATTACGTTATCAGTAGGAACATAGATGAAATCAACGCCTTTGCTTACAAGACCGCGGGCAATCTCCTGAATGTCGTTCACCGTGTTCACACTGCCTTCTTCATATGCAACACCTGCTTTTTTCAAATGCTCTTCCGCCATTTTGATCTGCACATAGGAGTTCATTTCACTGGAAGTGAACATCAGCCCAACCTTCTTCGTACCAGGTTTCAGTTTCAGGCCCAGATCCAGCTGCGCAGCTACCGGTGCCATGTCGCTGGTACCCGTCACATTGGTTTCCGGCTTTTTGTCAGACTTCACCAATTTTGCGCTTTCATAACTGGTAATCGCGCTGCCAACGATGGGAATCGTTTTTGTGGCATTGGCCATGGTCTGTGCAGAAGGCGTTGCAATAGCACAGATTAAATCCACCTTATTATTTACAAATCGCTGCGCAATCGTCTGCAGGTTGGACTGATCCGCCTGGGCATTCTGCACATCGTATTTTACGTTTTTGCCTTCTTCAAAGCCTTTTTTCTTCATGCCCTCGATAAAACCCTTACGGGAGTCATCCAGAGCCTGATGCTCTACCAGTTGTACGATGCCGACATTATATACTTTTGCAGCTTCCTTTTTCGGAGCTTCCGCTTTCTTGTCGCCACCGCCACAGCCTGCCACAGCAAAAGCCATCATGGACAGCAGCATGCCTACTGCCAAAATTTTTTTGCTTTTAAAAAACATTAACATAACCTTCTTTCTTTAATATAGTTACATAAATAAATGATACAAAATCAAATTGCTAAAGTCAACCGGAAATTTAAGAATAAACTACTTTGCGGACGCCTCCCGCATTTTTGCCTGCAGATATACCAGCGCGGCCGGAAGATGCTCCTTAATTACCTCTGCCAGTTCATGCATTTCTTCCGTGGGCTGCTGCATATCCGGAACCATAATGGGATGCATACCGGCCCGGGATGCTGCGCGGATGCCATTGTGAGAATCCTCCAGCACGTAACAGCCGGCAGGGTCAGCCTGCAATGCTTTTGCCGCTGCCAGGAAAATATCCGGTTCCGGCTTGCTCCGCGACACCATGTCCCCACCTAAGACCGCATCAAAATATTGCAGCAGATGCGCTTCTTCCAATTCAATTCTCACAATATCCGAGCGGGTAGAAGAAGCCACCGCCAACGGAATGCCAGCCTTCTGCAGTGCATGTAGTATCTCAACAACACCTGGTTTTAAGGGCAGACGCCCTTCCCCGTACCGCTCGCGGAACAATGCAGTAACTTCCTTTTTATACGTTTCATAGGGAAAATCGTTCCCGTATTTTTCCAGGAACCGCTTCCCCGTCTCTACCCTGTTGTTTCCCTGCACCCGCATGCATATCTCCACAATGTCAGGAATGTTATG
>DOSQ01000180.1 GCA_003512125.1 Acidaminococcaceae bacterium | reverse complement strand
CGCAGTCTCTGCAGTCAGTGTATCGATCCGACCTTCTACCGCCCAGATTGTCCAGCCGTTCGGTCCTGCGTATTCTTTCTGCAATAATTCCTTTGCCATTATAAACTTGATCCTTTTTTTACATAAATTTTTATTATTTCTTTATAAACATTCTTTTAATTATAACGCAAATTAATTTTACGTTTCAACAGTAACTTGCAACAGAATTGTACTTTTTTTCAGAAAAGCTGATTCTTTGTTAAATTAAAAGATTTGTGATAGTATTATGTAGTAAGATTTGTAAAATATTTCTTATCATAACTGTACTATTTTTTTCAGGATAAGGACTTTCCGCTTTTCTTTTCCGAGGTACTTTCTATGAACCCGATTGCCTTATTTCATATTTCCTTTGAGCTGTGGGGCTGCCTGTTCTGCCTCATCGCCGCGCTGTTCCTGTACCCCATGCGTCATCTGAACCCCCGGCGCACTAATACGCTGCTGGCTCTGGAGCTGTGCAACGCCGTCATGGTCCTGAGCGACGTATTTGCCTGGGCTTACCGGGGTACGCTGACAGCCAGCGGCTATTATATTGTAAGGATCAGCAACATTCTGGTCTTTCTGTCCAGTTATATGCTGTATTACTTTTTTGCCCATTATATCGATTATCTGGTTTTTCGGGACGATCCTCATCCTTCCACATTCTGGTCCCGGGGCGTCACCCTGTTCACAGCTATTGGCTTTCTGCTGATTCTCACCGCCCAGTTTTTTCCGGACTTTATCTATGCTTACGACAGTACCAATCACTATTACCGCACCCAATACGCCTGGACCAAGGATGCTATTCCGATACTGAATATCCTGTTCACCGGTACAGAAATCCTTTTGTACCGGCATAAATTTCAAAAGAAGGAATTGTACCTTTTCCTTTCCCTGTTGCTGATCCCCCTGCTGACCATCAGCTACCAGATTTTCCATTACGGCATTTCCTTTTCCAACATTGCGTTTACGATCCTGGTGCTGTTGCTGTTTGTCTTCTACGAAATGGATTATTCCCAATGGCTGGTCTGTCAGGAACGGAATCTGACGGCACGGCGTATCCATCTTCTGGAATCGCAGATTCAGCCCCATTTTATATTCAACTGCCTCACAATCATCCGGCAGCTGTGCCGAAAAGATGTCCGGGAAGCCATAGATGCCATCGACGATTTTGCCGGTTATCTGCGCAGCGTCAGCAGCGCCATGTCCCAGCGTCACTGCATTAGTGTAAATGAAGAACTGCGCACGGTCAGTTACTATCTTTCCATGGAAAAGCGCCGGTTCGGCAAAGACCTGCAGACTGTTCTTGAGATTCAGGATGAAGACTTTCAGGTGCCTGCTTTCAGCATCCAGGTCCTGGCAGAAAACGCTGTCCGCCATGGCATACGTAAAAACAAGCCGCCTGTAGGAACCGTAATGATTCGAACGTTCCGGGAAAACATGCGGCACATTATAGAAATCAGCGATGACGGTGCAGGGTTTATTACCGGTCAGCTGCCTGCGCACGACCATATGCACATCGGGTTGGAAAACGTTTCGGAACGGCTTCACATCATGTGTAACGGCCGGTTGCAAATTGAAAGCTTTCCCGGTCAGGGATCCTGTGTACGTATCGAAATACCGGAAAATCATACCGGAGAGGAGAATGCCAATCATGAAACTGTTAGTAGTTGACGACGAATATCTGGCCCGGGAAGACTTGCAGGCGGTCCTGCGGGAATGCCTTCCCCTGGCTGCAGTACTGACGGCCGGAAGCGGACAGGAAGCACTGGAATTATGTCGGTCAAGCCAGTTTGATATCGCCTTTCTGGACATTGAGATGCCGGATATGTCAGGGCTGAAACTTGCCCGGAAACTGATGGAACTGAAGCAAAATCTCAATATCGTTTTTGTTACCGCCTACAACGAATATGCGCTGTCTGCCTTTAAACTGTATGCCAGCGCTTTTCTGACGAAGCCTGTGCGTAAGGATGAAATACTTGATGCTTTACAGCACCTGCGATTTCCTCTTACGTCAAAAGAAAACGGGCTCTATATCCGCTGTTTTGGAAAATTCGAAGTGTTCAGCAAAGGACAGCCGGTATTTTTTAAGCGCAGCAAAGCTAAAGAACTTCTGGCCTATCTGATAAACCTGCAAGGCGTCTCCGCAAATGTCAATGAACTTTGCTCTGTCCTGTGGGAAGACAACGGCACGCCGGAAAACCAGAAAAACTATTTCCGGCACATTGTCGGCGACCTGCGGCGTACCTTGGCAAGCTGTGGCGCAGAGGACATTCTGATCCACAACCGAAACAGCTATGCCATTGATACGGAAAAAACAAACTGCGACCTTTTCCGCTATCAGAGACAGGAACCGGACGCAGTCGCAAGCTATCGCGGTGAATATATGAATCAATACAGCTGGGCGGAGTTTTACAAAGTAGAATGAAATTGAAACCTGTATGACCGGCTGACGTATGCTTCATGGCAGTATCTGCCTGGCCTGAAAATCCTCCCACAGTTCTTTTATTGTTTTCCTTAATATTGGGTGAATCGCGTCAGGCGCAACCTGCGCCAGGGGACACAATACGAAATCCCGGTTCTGCATATCCGGATGTGGTACTTTTAATTCAGGTAAATCAATGATTGCATCATGATACAGTAACAGATCCAGATCAATATTTCGTTCCCCCCAGCGGCGAATGCGTTTGCGCCCCATTAAATCTTCTATTGCCAGCAGAGTATGTAAAAGCTCTGTTGGCTTTTTATCTGTCCTGATTTCTGCCACTGCGTTTAAAAAAGCGGGCTGGTCGGTTACACCGTAAGGTTCCGTCGTAATAAAATCTGAAACCCGGCAGATAGAGATTCCTTTTTTTTCTAAAAACTGCAGGGCCTCTTTCAGATTTTTCTCTTTATCCCCCAGGTTACTGCCCAGCGCAATGTAAATAGCCATGTTACACCTTCCGGATCGCTTCCAGCATGCGGATCATACGTACATTTTCTTTTACGTCATGTACCCGCACCAGGCTGGCGCCGGCAAACACAGCCGCAGCAGTCACCGCCAGCGTACCTTCCAGCCTTTCTTCAGGCGGCGCCGGAATAAGCCCCTTTGCTTCTGTTGCCAGTACATTGCCAATCGTGGTTTTCCGTGACGCTGCCATCAGTACCGGATACGGCTGCACCGTCAGCGCATTCAGATTCTGCATCAGACGCAGGTTCTGTTCGTCGTTTTTGGCAAAGCCGATACCAGGGTCAAGAATAACTTTATCCTTGCCGATCTGTTTCTCCCGCAGTATCGCCGCTTGGGCCAGCAGATATTCGGTAACTTCCTGTACCACATTTTTATATTCACACTGCTGCTGCATGTTTTTTGATACCCCTTTACGGTGCATTAAAATAATGGGAGCTTTTGTTGTTTCCACAACATCCGGCATCATTTCATCTGCCGTCATGGCGCTGATGTCGTTGATCATGTCGCCGCCGCGCTGCAGCGCTTCCCTGGCCAGCGCTGCACGGTAGGTATCTATCGAAATAACCGCCTCAGGGAATTTCTTTTTGATTGCTTCCACGGCAGGCAGAACCCGCGCCCGTTCTTCTTCTTCCGTAACCGGGTCGCTACCGGGGCGAGTCGATTCGCCGCCGATGTCCAGCACAGTCGCGCCGTCAGTCAGCATAGTTTCCGCCCGGGCCAGCACAGCGTCCATACCGGTCAGGCGGGAGCCGGCATAAAAGGAATCCGGCGTTACATTGAGGATGCCCATGACCTGAACGGAATCGTACCGCAGGACGCGTCCGTCGGCCAGCCTTGTGCATTTAGGAGCCGGCGTAAGATAGCGCTCCAGCTCTGTCACAATGGACGGAATCCCGAAATACGGCATCTGCTTCAATTTATACAGCAATGTTTTATAATGCTTCTGATTCCCCAGCAGCAGAATATCTACATGGGGTACCGCGCAGGTGATGGTCGTGCCCGGCGTAGCGCAGTCGCCCCCCGCCGCCAGCATCTCCTGCTTGATGATGTTGGCCGCCGGAGTCCGCACATGCAGCAGCTTCAGGGGAACG
>DOSQ01000034.1 GCA_003512125.1 Acidaminococcaceae bacterium | reverse complement strand
AGAAACGGCAGGCTTTCAATATCGCCCACCGTGCCGCCGATTTCCGTGATCACGAAATCCGCATTGTCATTATTGCCTACCCGGAACACCCGGGATTTAATTTCATTGGTAATATGGGGAATGACCTGCACCGTACCGCCCAGATAATCGCCCCGCCGTTCTTTCGTAATCACAGACTGGTAAATTTTGCCGGTCGTCACATTGGAACTCTTGGACAGATTGATGTCAATAAAACGTTCATAATGGCCCAGATCCAGATCTGTTTCGGCCCCATCGTCTGTAACGAATACTTCCCCATGCTGATACGGGCTCATGGTACCCGGGTCAATGTTAATATACGGATCAAATTTCTGTACCGTAACCTTATATCCTCTGCTCTTCAATAAACGGCCCAAAGAAGCCGCGGTGATTCCCTTTCCCAGTGAAGAAACCACGCCGCCTGTCACGAAAATATACTTGGTAGCCATTGCTATACCCGTCCCTTCTGATCCGTAATCGTATACTTTGCCGACCAAAACACTTCACATATACAATTCCCGTTCGCAAAAATAAATTACATTTATCACTATTATAGAAATAAAATCAAGGAAACTCAAGTCAAAATTTACAGCCTTGCAAAATCCGTAAAATATTCCTGATTTACCGGCTGCATGTTACATTTTTTCCGGAGCGGATACGCCCAAAATAGACAAAGCGTGACGGATCACATGTCCCACAGCCATAACCATGGCCAGCCGCGCCTGCTGCAGTTCTTCGTTCACGCCCAGGATACGGCACTGATTGTAGGCAGAATGGAACAGACCCGCCAGGTCGTACACATAGTGGGCCACCTGCTGAACCGCCCGTTCCTTTGCCGCTTCCGCCAGCATTTCCGGATACCCGCCCAGCTTTTTGATCAGGTCTACTTCCACCGGTTCCGTCAGCAGTTTATAGTTGCCAGTACCCCGCACGGTGATGCCTGCCTCCGCCACCTGCCGCATAATGCTGCAGATCCGGGCATGGGCATACTGCACATAGAATACCGGGTTGTCATTGGATTTTTTAACCGCCAGATCCAGATCGAAATCCAGCTGGCTGTCGATAGAACGCATCACAAAGAAGAACCGGGCTGCATCTGTGCCGACTTCATCGATCAGTTCGTTCAGCGTTACGCTCTGGCCGGTCCGCTTGGACATCTTCACTTCCTGCCCGTCCCGCAGCAGGCGTACCATCTGCAGCACCAGGATTTCCAGCTGTTCCGGCTTAAAGCCCATGCACTGCATGGCCGCCTTCATCCGGGCAATGTACCCGTGATGGTCCGCGCCCCACAGGTTAATGACCCGGTCAAAGCCCCGGTTGAATTTATTGGTATGGTATGCAATATCCGCCGCGAAATACGTAGGTACGCCGTTGTCGCGGATCACCACGCGGTCTTTATCGTCGCCGAACTCCGTAGATTTCAGCCACAACGCGCCGTCCCGCTTTTCCATATATCCTTTTTCCAGCAGATAATCGCAGGCTTCGTTAATTTTATTTGCTTCGTGCAGCGTTTTTTCACTGAACCACACATCAAAATGAACATTAAAACGTTCCAAGTCTTCCCTCAGCGCCGCCAGCTTTTCCTGATAGGCTATGGTCTTGAACTCTTCCAGCCGTTCTGCTTCCTCCATCTGCAGGAAACGGTCGCCGTACTTGTTGATGATACGCTGGGCCGTATCAATAATGTCGTGACCGTGATAGCCGTCGTCCGGGAATTCACAGGGCTGCCCCAGCAGTTCCAGATACCGGGCGTTGACGGAACGGGCCAGGTTGTTCATCTGGTTGCCCGCATCGTTGATGTAATATTCCTGCTCCACATCGTAACCGGCTGCTTTCAGCAGATTGGACAGCGCGCTGCCTACCGCTGCGCCCCTGCCGTGCCCTACATGCAGGGGACCGGTCGGATTGGCGCTGACATATTCCACCTGGATCTTCTCGTCAGAAGCTTTGGGCAGGTTGCCGTAATTCTCCCCGGCTTCCACAATGTGGGCCAGCATATCGTACACCCAGTCCGGATTCAGATAAAAATTCAGAAAGCCCGGCCCGGCAATTTCCATTTTATTTACATAGGCGCAGTCCAGATGCTCCACAATATACTGGGCCAGCACGCGCGGATTGCAGCGCAGCGCCCGGGCCGACTGCATGGCAAAATTGGTGGCGAAATCGCCGAACTCTTTCTTGGGCGGCACCGTCAGCTGCACTTCCGGCAGCGTGCCACCTTTCACTACACCGTCAGCAATGGCAGCCTCTGCTGTTTTTATAATTGCGTCAGCCAAAATGGTCTTTATGTCCACGCTCTTAATCCTCCATTTATCTGTTCATCTTTCTTAAGGAAAACCCTGATTTATTCGTATGCACGGTCATCGCATAAACTCATTAAACCTGTGTCTCCCCAAATCAACTATCTTAAATCTACTGTAATTGTCGTGCTCATCCGGTTTACATCCGCAGCCGCATAGACAAGATCGTATTCCAGCTGTATCTTCCAGCCATAGGGCAGCTTTTTGACGCGCACCTTCTTTGTTTTCGTTTCAATGGGGATCATCAGGTACGGCGTCCGGTAATCTCCGGCGTAACTGCCACCTTCCGCAAATTCCTGATGCATTTCATACGCACCGTGCCGGATCAGGGAAACCTGGGATGCGTTCCACTTGACCGTGGTGGTCGTCCCCGCCAGGCCAGAAGCTTCCGTTTCCTCATACCGGGCATAACAGTACCCGTTTTTTTCAATAAAGGTTCCGGAGTTCACCGTTTCCAGCCGGGTCGTCCCGTCACTGTTGCGGGAAACGCCCGACACTGTAATTATTGCTTTCTGCATGCAGCCTCCGGGCTCGCTTCTTGGATTTCATAAATTTCATAGTAAAAACTGTCACGGGTCATACAAAATCGTACTGCCCGGTGACAGTTTGTACGTACAGATTCATGACAAAAACGCATTGCAGTGTTACCTCTGCAATGTTATAAAGACTGTTCCATCTCTTCAAATTCCTTCATGACCTCTTCGTCCGGCGTAGTTATCAGGCTGACCCCGATCAGGACTGCCAGGCTCACCAAAAATGCCGGCAACAGTTCGTAGATTCCCCAGATACCGCCCATAGGCGCAACCAGGAACTTCCAGACGAAAATCATGACGCCACCGGCTACCATGCCGGACAACGCCCCTTCAAAAGTGGTCCGCTTCCAGAACAGGGACGCCAGCACCAGAGGCCCGAAGGACGCGCCGAAACCCGCCCAGGAGAACGCCACGATTTTAAATACATAACTGCCGGGATCCCGGGCGATAATGACAGCCAGTATCGCAATCACGATAACCGTGATCCGGGCCGCAAACATGCTCTGTTTTTTGCTCAGGGCCTTTTTATCCGAATTGGCCCGCACGGTACCCTGCAGAATATCCTGGCTTACGCTGGAAGCTGCCGCCAGCAACTGGGAATCTGCCGTAGACATGGTGCTGGCCAGAATACCCGCCAGAACCAGGCCGGCCCCGATGGCCATCAGTGCACCGTTTTCCGCAATGGTATTGGCGATCTGGATAATGATGGTTTCCGTATTGGCGTCCGTCAGGTTCTTTACCAGACCGGCATCGGTCATGGTTTTGCCCACGATACCGATGGCAATCGCGATAAACATGGCGATGACGACCCAGACGGAAGCGACCCGGCGGGACACGGCCAGTTTATTTTCATCTTCAATGGCCATAAAGCGCAGCAGAATATGAGGCATGCCAAAATACCCGAGACCCCAGGCCATGGTAGAAACAATGGTCAGCAAGGTGTAAGGCACCGCACTGTGGGTCTTCACTGAATAGGTTTCCGTAAGGGACAGATACCCCGGCAGCGCTCTGGCATTATCCAGCACTGCGTCTATGCCGCCCACCATCGTAGTGGAATAAACCAGCACAAACAACAAAGCGAAGGTCATAATAATACTCTGGACAAAGTCCGTAGTCGATGCCGCCAGGAAACCGCCTGCTGCCGTATAGGATACAATGACCACTGCTGAAATAATCATAGCCGTCATGTAATCCGCACCGAACAGACTGCCGAAAAGCTTGCCGCAGGCCGCAAAGCCGGAAGCGGTGTAGGGGATGAAGAAAATAACGATAATTGCCGCGGCAAAAGCGGTCAGGATATGACGGTCATCGTGGAACCGTGCGGAAAAAAACTGGGGCAGCGTAAAGGAATCCGTAATACGCGTATAGATACGCAGCCGTTTTGCCACAAACAGCCAGTTCAGATACGTACCCACCGCCAGCCCGATACTGGTCCAGGCCACATCCGCCGAACCGCACAGATAGGCAACGCCGGGCAGGCCCATCAGCAGCCAGCTGGACATATCAGAAGCTTCCGCGCTCATGGCGGTGACCAGCGGCCCTAACTGCCTGCCACCCAGATAGAAATCGGAAGCTGATTCATTCTTCTTTGCGTAATAAAACCCGATCAGCAATACAAAGATCAGGTAAAACGCAATTGTAGCAATAATATAATACAATTGTGAACCCATAGTCAAAACCCCTCAAAAGTAAATTTTGGAATCTGCGAAATGATATATGGACAGTTTATCATAAAACTGTAAAAAATAAAAGCGCTGCTGTACAGAAGCCGCGCTTTTCAAAACGATACACGATTACCGCATATTTTCAATAATATCCTCAAAGTTATTGATCAGCAGCGGATGTCCGGTCACGCTCAGGTCGCGCAGTACATACCCGTAGGAATCATACCATGTGTCGGCCAGTTTCATTTCCAGGCCTTCCTTTTCAAACTCTTCCACCATTTTCAGGACAAAACGGTTTACTACACCTTCTTTATCCGTGTTCAGCGGAATAATACGGGTCTCCGGTTCAAATTCTTCAACTGTTAATTCCCAGCCTCCCGGGATAGGCGGTCGACGGTCTGCTTTAATAAAATAGTTTTTGGAAAAGCCAACATACGTGCCCATTGCATCAAACATTTTCGCCTTGATCAGCGGGTAGCCGTTTGCATTCCCCCATTTTACAATTGCCTCAGAGCACTCATTGTTGTGGATCACGCTTGGTAATTCGCCTTTTTTTACGACAGCCATTTATATATCCTCCTCTTCCTTATTGTTTATTTATTTATCTATTTTACATGATTCTGCTGATTATTTCAATTTGTCTTTACATTTTATTTCATTTTTCTTTCAGCATCTGCAAAAAGTGCTCCCACATTTCCGAGATCACTGCAAGAGACGATTCGGAGCGGGCACTCTGCCAGCTTAAAAACGACTGGATCTGTTTCTGCAGCGCCTCCTCTTCCGGATGCTGCAGCGCAATCCCCCGGGCCCAATACGCATTGACGTAATCGTCATGCAGCAGGCCCAACACATCCTGCAACTGCTTCATCTGCCGTAACAGGTCAACGGGCAGCCGGACCAGACCGATCGTCTGGGTCACGTACCGGAACCGTTTCACCTTGATACGCACCTTGTGCAGGTCATCCATATCAGAAAAATCCGGATACTTTTTATTGAGGGCAAGCATCTGTTTACACCACGCTTCCGTCCGGCGCGCCACATAACGCCGGGCCGGTTCTTTTCCTGCCTCCTTAAAGGCGGCACCCTGCAACCGGTTCAGCCAGAGCATAAACTCCGCCAGTTTCTCCGTATGCTGATGCAAAAACGTATGCAAAAAATATTTGTCCTGTTCGTCCTGCCGCAACGACAAAAACACGTCCAGCAACAACGAAGGCGATGTTGCGCCTTCCTCCGCTGCCGTGCCAAGCTGCCGTACACAGGCCTGTGCCGCCACATCCAGCTCCCGCATATTGGAAAGGACCTCAGCCTCTTCCCGGAAAAACTGTTGCCACTGTGCAGCCATATCCCCGGGCAGGCCCTCCCTGAAAAACACCAGGCAGGAACGAAGCCGGCGGATCTTCACACGCAGCTGGCGTACCAGCAATTTATTCGCAGGCTCCTTGTACAGCAGATGCCAGAACCAGCTGATTATGAAAACCTGCCAGTACAGATATTGACGCATCGCTTTCAGCCATCCCACCGCTCCGTCCACCTGCGGATAGGGCCGGCCTGCCATGGCCGCAAGGCGCAGCTTCAGATCCGGCTCCGCCATTACGAATTCGTCGCCGCCGGAAAGCAAAGCCTGCACGGCTTCCAGTACCTGTTCTTCACTGCCTGCACGGTACCGGAACTCGACATCGAACAAATCAAAAAGATGGGAATTTACCAGAACAATACCTTCCATCACCCGCACCGTAAAGGGAGCCAGCGGTCCACCCTGCAGCCTGTTACGGCGATACCGGGCGCTTCGATTTTCGCCATATTCTTTTTCTCGCAGTTTTCCCTGCTTTACGGTGCGTTTCAGCAGCTTCGCCACATCTTCCGTAAAGGTTTCCGGATGGGCGACCCGCACACCGTGCAGGCAAAGTTTCCATGCCAATTTTATTTCACCTGTGCTAACATGGGCTGCCCGGCCAGGGCAGCGATAATATTCTGCGCCGTAACCAGCGCCATTTCATCCCGGGTCTCCTCCGTAGCCGAAGCCATGTGGGGCGTTACCGTAATATTGGGAAGCGTCAGCAGGGGATGGTCTCCCGGCAGGGGTTCCGGTTCCGTCACATCCAGCCCGGCCGCCGCCACCTTTCCGCTCTTCAACGCATGATACAGCGCATCTGAGTCTACCACCCTGCCCCGGGATATATTCACAAAACGCACACCATCTTTCATGGCTGCAAACGCCGCTTCGTTAAACATGCCTTCCGTTGTCGGATTCAGTGTAACCGCCACCGCGATAAAATCAGAAGTCTGCAGCAGCTCTTCCCACGAAACATACCGTGCGCCTAATGCAGCATCGTTCAGCCGGCGGTTGCGGTTATGGTAAATGACGCGCATGCCGCTGGCCTGCGCCCGTTTTGCAATGGCGCTGCCGATATCGCCGAAACCCACCACGCCAAGGGTTTTTCCGTACAGATCAACACCCAGGCCCAGGGCCTTCCGTTCCCCCCACATTCCGCTCTTTGTATGCAGATGCCCCCGCACGATGCCCCGGGCTGTATCAATCAGCAGACCATACGCAATATCCGCTACCGCATTCACCAGTACCCCCGGTGTGTTGCCAATCTTTACGTTACGGGAGCGGCAGGCCTCCACGTCAAAATTATCATACCCCACCGAAGCCTGGGCCACTACCTGCAGCTTCGGCGCTTTTTCCAACAGCGCTTCATCAATACGGATATTGCCGGAAGAATACAGTGCGTCTGCCTCCTGCAGCCATTCCGTCCACTGTGGTTCCGGTATCCGGCCCCGTTCCTGCCAGCTTTTCAGTGTCACCTTATCCTGCAGATATTCCATCGCCACGGGACGGATCTTCCCGCTGCAAACCACAATTTTATTTTTTAAATCCATAACACACCTCCAAAATAAAAAACGGGACAGAATACTCTGTCCCACTCATTTTAGCATACTGCCGTTAAAATCCAAGCCAAAGATCAAATTATTGCAATTTATTTTCATTTTTACGGCATAAGCCGATAAAATCTGTAACAATTATACTATTTTTACCGGTTCTGCCCGTTACGCGTAAAAGAAAATCTGCTTGGCCAACAGAATTGCCATCGCAAAGGTTGCCACCAGTTTGCCAAGCATGGCCACAAACTGCATCCTGGCCGCCTGCCACGCCAGCGCCCCTGCGTGCTGTAAATTGTGAGAACGCATGTACTCATACAGATAGGCCATCACAAACGCGCCAATGGCACCGCCAATCACGCTGCCCGCCACGGGAAATGCCGTAGTTCCCATAACCGTGCCCACAAAGGTGCCGCAGCCAATGAGCAGAACGCCCCACCAGGAGATGTCTTTGACCTTCCTTTTAATCCCAAAGAAGGACAGAACAAATTCCCAGATCTCCCCTAATGCGTAAATCAAAATCACAGCCGAGATGATGCGGATATCAAAATACTTGGACGGATCGTAGAACGCAAAACCCAGACAGCTTCCCACCATCAGCGTGTTGCCCGGCAAATCGAACAGGGACATAGCCACCGCCACTAAAATCAGAACAACAGCAGCCAGCCATTCCAGCATATACGAATCTGCCAGATTGGAAAAAATCTGTTCCATCGAAGCTCCTTTCCCAAACGTCTCACTGTTTCCTGCTTACATATCAAAAAAGATAAAACGGAACACAGGCGCCCCGCCTTTCCTGTCATTCCCCTTTGGACGAAACTCATTATAGCACAGTAGGAAGAAGAAAAAATGAAAGAAGTGTGAACTCCCGGGAAAGACACAAAATATTCACAGAACAGCGCTGTACTACGCCTGCATGGTGCCAGATTTTTTTCATGGGCCGCGAACCAGACAACCGCATAAAACCAGTGGTTCCTTACAATGACCCGCCGAAATGGATATAGAAAAAGAACAGCGGGAACACCAGCAGCACAAACACCACCGTGGTCAGTAAAAAAGCTGCGATGGTTATATCTACATTCAATTTATACAACTGCGCGGTAATCACCGAATTGATAGCCGCCGGCGTCGCCGCAAGTATCAGCAGCGAACCCAGCAGCACCTGATCGGTAAACAGCAATTTAAACAACAGGTAAAACAACGCGGGCACAATGACAAAACGCAGCCACAACATACTGACGACCTGCCGGTAATAAAACCGCGCCCGGCTGAAATCAATCAGGTAACCTACAGGCAACAGGGATACCCAGGCCAGCACATGCACCAGATTATGGAACAGCACACCCAGTACCAGCGGTCGTTCGATGCCGTAAAGCTGCAGCAGCATACCGGCCACCATGCCCAGGATCCCAACCTGGTTCCAAGTGATGAACATCTCCCGGAAGCTGAGCCGCAGCTTTGCCTGCTTTGTTGTCGCCTGATGCTTTTCATAATAATATTTGGCCATGGGAAACGCGGCTGCCACCATCAGGATATTCTGGGGCGCAGCCACCAGCTGTACGTAAGCAAAGCCCTCTTCCCCATACAGGATGAAAGCGCAGAGGCCGCCGATGGTTCCGATATTGGAAAGCATGGCGGAAATCACGAAAGCTCCCCGATCCAGCTCGTTATCAAAACGGTCCGCAAAACATTTTGCCCCAATGAAACCGGGCACTGCCGTGATCAGTATCCCGATGATGGGCAGCCAGAGCAGCTGCGCGGAAAGTGGCAGCACCCAGAAGCTCATCAGCGTCAGCAACGTCACCATCACAATCACATTGAACCTGATCAGCCAGTCGCAGGCCTTTTGCGGCAGCAGGGTATGAATTTTTAAAAAATATCCCGCCGCCAGCGGCAGCAGGATATCCGTAAATACTAATATGATCCGTTCCCAGTCCATTATTGTTACCTGAAATCAGCCGTATTAATTGTGAAGACAGTACGGCGCATGTTAGGTGCTATTATAACACATACTCTCCCCAATAGAAAGACAGGAATTATCCCTTCGACCCTTTACATATCATGAACTTTTATTCCAAAAAATTGAAAAGAAACTTTAAAAATGTTATCCGGATTGCTATAATTGTATAGCATACGTAATTAAGAACAAAAAAATTGGAAAAGAAGGGTTCACATGTCTGAATTTTTTACCACTGCTATTGCTACGGTTTCTTCCACGGCTGCAACCATCCTGACGCCGGAGTTCTGGATTGCAGCCTGGCCGGAATGGAGAGCTTCCATCCTGACCTGTGCGTTTATTTTACTGTTCCGCATCTGCTACCGATCCTTTATCCTGAGCCTGACAGCGCATTTAAAAGAGCGGTACCATTACGATTTTATCGATGACTTCTTCAAGGCTTTCAATCATCCCATCCAGACTTATCTGTGGATCCTGGCCTTTTATGCGTTTATCGTACTCAGCCCCCTGAATCCGTTTTCCCAACATCCGGCCTTTGACAAAATATTGCGCAGCAGCCTGATCATCTGCCTCATCTGGGGCGTATATAACCTGTGCGATGCAGGTCACGGGCTGGTCATGCAGATTTTGAAACGTTCCAATCTGAATATTGACGAAACCATTGCCGAACTGATCTCCGCCCTGGCACATATGATGTGCGTCATGTTGGGCACCGTCATGGTCGCCAGAGAATGGGACTATGACATTACCGCATTCATCGCGTCTCTTGGCATCGGCGCCATGGCCATCGCCTTCGCTGCCAAAGATTCTCTGGCCAACATTTTCGGCAGCATTGTGATCATCACGGAGCGTCCCTTTGTCATCGGGGACTGGATCTCCGCCAATAACATCGAAGGCATTGTGGAAAAAATATCGTTTCGCAGCACCTGTATCCGTACGTTTTACCAGGAACTGGTCTATGTGCCAAATAACCTGCTGAGCAACACGCCCATCATCAACTACACCCAGCGGCAAAAATACCGCATCCAGTTTATGCTGGGGGTTACCTACAGCACCACCCGGGAACAGATGGAACTTGTGTGCCGGCAGATCCGCCAGCTTTGCGTAGACCTGGACGAAATTTACAACGACGGCATTGATGTCAACTTCTTTGAATTCGGAGACAGCTCGTTAAACATCCGGATCGTATGCTATGCCAAAGCTCCCAACAATTCCGTCTACCTCAGGGCACGGGAAAAGTTTAATCTGGCAGTCATGAAAATTCTGGAAGAAAACAACGTAAGCTGCGCATTTCCCAGCCGCAGCATCTACTTCGAGACGCCGCTGCCGGAAACAGAAAAACAGGCAGTTCCAAAATCCTAATCGCACCAAAGATCCACATGTTCGAAGCGCACCACGTCCACCAGACCGCGGTCTGTCAGCCGCAGTTCCGGAATTACCGGCAGGGACAGGAAAGCCAGAATCATAAAGGTACTGAACTCTTCCGGTATGCCCAGTTCCTTTACCCAGAATTCCAGCTGTCTTATCTGTGCATTCACGGCTACCGCATCCCGGTCGCTCATGAGGCCGGCTATAGCAAGAGGCACCGTAGCCCTTACCTGCCCTTCCGACACGACAATCAGCCCTCCACCGATCTCACGCAAACGGTTCACGGCAACCACCATATCCTCATCGTTAGTTCCAACCACAGACAAATTATGGGAGTCGTGCCCTACCGTGGTAGCGATAGCGCCCTTCTTCAAGCCAAATCCGTAAACAAAACCCAGCCCGATGTTGCCCGTATTGTGGTGCCGTTCACACACTGCCATCTTCAGGATGTCCCGTTTCGTATCGCTGACAGCCTCGCCATTCCGAACCGCCGGTTCCAGATGCAGCTTCGAGGTCAGCAACTGCGTCTGGCTGATGCCGATCACCCGCATCCTGCGACCAGTCCTTGCAGGAATTTTAAAATCGTTTACCGTAACCGCAGGCATGTTCATGGACTGCCCCGGCATCTTCAGTACCGGGTCGCTCTTCCATAACAGCTTGCGGTTTTTTACTACCACTGCGCCTCCCTTCACCACATGGACCGGCTGAAAGGACTGCAGGTTTTCAAACACCGCAATATCCGCCAGATACCCTGGAGCCAGCGCCCCGGTCTGTGGCAGTCCGTAACACTCGGCAATATTCAGCGTCGCCATGGGGATCAGATCTTCTGCATGATACCCCTGCGCCACGCCAATCTCCAGCAGATAGTTGATGCTGCCCTGCTCTATCAGGTCGTCTGCATGGCGGTCGTCACTGCACAGGCACAGACGCCGGTTGTCCGCTTTAGTAAGAACCGGAAGCAGATCCACCAGATTATGGGCCGCGCTGCCTTCCCTGAGGAACACGTACATACCGCGTTTCACTTTTTCCAGAGCTTCGGCAGGCGTCACACACTCATGCTCCGTCGTAATACCGGACGCAACATAAGCATTCAGTTCTTTATCTGTAATGCCGGGCGCATGCCCATCCATTTTCTGTTTGTAGAACAGCTTCAGCTTATCCATTTCCAGTTGTTGTTTATACAGAATTCCGGGGAAGTTCATCATTTCCGCCAGCCCCAGCACCCGCGGGCTCAGGTTACGAAGCCGTTCCATGTTCTCTGGCGTGATCCGCGCGCCAGACGTATCCATATCCGTAGCCGGCACACAGGAAGGAACCATCAGGTACGCGGAAAAGGGAACACCCGCCGTTTCTTCCAGCATAAACCGGAATCCGTTTTCCCCTAACACATTGGTAATCTCATGAGGGTCAGTAATAGCGCCGGTCACCCCGTTCAGCAGCAGCACCTTTATCATTTCCCGGGGCGAAAGCATGGAACTTTCAAAATGCACGTGGGCATCCATCAGCCCCGGTGTCAGGTACAGGCCCGTCACGTCAAGATTCTGTTTACCCGTATACTTGCCGATACCCACGATCTTATTGCCGCTGATGGCAACATCTGCGTCCTCCCAGGATCTAAGGAACACATTAAACACATGGCCCCCCTTTAATACAAGGTCAGCCTCCTGCCTTCCTGCCGCCACGTCTATCTGTTCTTCCAAACTGCTTGCACGCCAGAAATCCATCTGTCTGTTTCCTCCTGTTTTCTGCAATTACTTCTTACTCCTATGCATAACGCGTTCTGTCGCAATCTTTGACGCAAAAGTAAGGACTGCCCTGAAATCACTGTCCAACTGTTTAACCTGCATGCTTCTGCACACGCTTTCCGGCTTCAATGGCATGAACGGGACACACCAAAAGACAAAGATGGCAGCCCACGCACTTGTGTAAATCCAATACAGGCTTATCCTCGGCATCCAGCCGTATTGCCTGATGGCCGCCATCGTAGCAGGAAATATAACAACGTCCGCAGCCAATGCAATCGTTCCGCACAAAACGCGGGAACTGGATGTTGCTGCGATCAAGTTCTTCCGCTGTTACTATGTAAGGCAGCGCCATTCCCACGATATCCTGCACTCTTGTGAACCCACGCAATGCCAGGTAATCGCTGAGGCCTTCCTTCAAGTCATCAATGATGCGATATCCGTATTGCATCACAGCCGTCGTAACCTGCAGGTTCCCGCAGCCCATAAGCAAAAACTCCATGGCGTCCCGCCAGTTTTCAATGCCGCCCATACCGCTGATGGGGATTTCCGCCAACGCCGGATCTTTACGCATCTCGTTGATAAAACGCAAGGCAATCGGTTTCACTGCTTTGCCCGAATACCCGCCCTCGATGCTTTGGCCGTTCACCCGCGGTTCTGACAAAAAGGTATTCAAATCAATGTTCATGATACTCCGGATCGTATTGATGGCAGCAATGCCGTCTGCCCCCGCAGCTACGGCAGCCTTTGCAGGTTCTTCCATGTGAGTAATGTTAGGCGTCATCTTCGCCAGCACAGGCAGCTTCGTACCTTTTCGCACCGCGGCAGTGTAACGAGCTGTCAGTTCCGGGCTTTCTCCGATTTCCGCGCCAAGGCCTTTCCCCGACATCTGAGGACAGGAAAAATTACATTCAATCATGTCCACGCCTACCGTTTCCATATCCCGGGCCAAGCGCGTCCACTCTTCTTCGTTACGCCCCATAATCGAAGCGATAATGACCTTGCCTGGGAAATCCTGTTTCAGGCGCCGCAGAAAGTCAAGATTTTCTTCATAAGTATGGTCGGAAAGCTGTTCTATATTTTTAAAGCCAATAAATGATCGACCTTCTTTAGACAAGGCCGAAAAACGTGGGGATACTTCCCTGATATCCATGAACGAAATCGTTTTGAAGCAAACGCCGCCCCAGCCCATGGAAAACGCCTTGGCCACCATATCATAATTGCTGCCCACCACGGAAGAAGACAAAAAGAAGGGATTCTCGCAGTGCACACCGCAAAAGTCAATGGAAAGATCGATTTTTGTTTTTGGTATTTCCACATGCAGGCCGTAAAGATCGCAAAGTAAATCCTTAATCCGCACCGGTACATCCAGTTTGCCCCGTCGACATGCCTGCATACAGGGAGCATTGCAGTTTTCACAATAATGAATGACCGGCAGGCGACGCCGGGTTCCAACCCGGTTCTCAAAATTCAGCGCCCGCACAATTCGGCCGACATCAATTCCATGTGGACAGGCAGCGTTACACTTTGGCTCATGGCAGAGCAGGCAGCGGCCGGCTTCTTCTTTAATACGAAGGATTCGCTGTTTCGTCATAGATGGTTCACCTCAGTCTTTTAAACTCTTTTTAAGCATGTTAATTTATAAAAAAGGCAAATTTAGCATACACTATCCCCATGTTATTACTATATTTTATCACATTTCTATTTATAACAAAATAGTACGCAACCCAGATAATATTCCTTTCCGGAGTCTTGACACTGGGAACGTGCGATACTATTCTATAATTGAAAGATAATTCCTGCGAGTTGCCTGTCCGTGGAAATATATGAAGATAACGGAAAAACTATGTGCGTCAGTTTTTCCATAGATATTTTTCGGCGTGTAGAAAAGGAGGAGCCAATGAAAAAAGACATCGTGATCGCGGGCGCGGGTCCCGCCGGCCTGATGGCGGCGCTGAAGCTGGCGGAAAGAGGGATCACGCCCACCGTAATTGAGATGAAGAACAACATGGATAAGCTCAACCGGGCCTGTTCCATGCAGTTTATCATCGACGACGAATACGAAGCGGACGCCCTCAAAATCGAGGGGCAGAAGCTGGTCTTTACGAAATGCGGGCTGGAGGTTCCGTATACCGGGAAGCTGGTTCCGCTTTACAATAAGTATTACCATTCTCCCAAGGATCACATCATCCGCTTTACGAGGAACGATGGGAAGGATCCTTTTTCCTATAAGTTTGACAAGCAGTTTTTATTGAAGAGCCTCTTTGATGCCTGTGCCGCGAAGGGTGTCGAATTCATGATGGGGACCCTGGCCCTCGGCGGCAAGGACAAGGGGAACGGGGTGGAGCTTACCCTCCGGCAAAAAGGGAAAAAGTTCACCCTGGCCTGCGATAAGCTGATCATTGCCGAGGGCGTGAACGCGTCGGTCTGCGGCAAGTTCGGTTTGAACAAACAGCGTATGGGACAGGCCGGGGATAAAGTGCTGGACCTGGGCATGGCCTACAGCATGAAATACCTTATGGAAGGAATCACGGGCGTTGAGAATAACAGCTGGAACCTGTACTACGGCAATGCGTACCATTCCCAGACAGCCTGCATCATCGGGCCCAGCCTGGAGGGGGACGGCATTTTTGAAGTGACCATTACCGGTTCCCCGGGCCTGATGCCAAAGAAGATATTTGAAGAATTCACCACCGCGAGCCCCATGGCAAAACATTTCAAAAACGCGAAGCTGATCAAGAAGAACGGCTGCGGGCTGAAACCTTTCATGGCCATGAAAGAACCCTGCCGCGGCAATGTCATGGCTATCGGCGACTGCGCCGCCATGGTGGAAGTGGAAACCCAGGGGGGACTCCTGTGCGGATACAGGGCGGCAACGGCCGTTGCGGAGGAACTGGAAGGCAAACCGGGGTTTGCGGCGTATACGAAATGGTGGCAGGATTCCTTTGAGTTTAACAGCGACGATTACATGGAAGTGAGCAAGGGATACGCGCTGGCCTTTGTCTATACGGACGATGAGCTGGATTATCTTTTCTCCCTCTGCGAAGGACATAACCTGCACGGCACCTACAGCCAGTACCTGACCCCGAAGCTGATCTGGGACTGCATCCGGCTTTCTTCGGAAAAGATTAAGAAGGATCGTCCGGAAATCTACGCGAAGATGCAGAAGATGGGACAGATTTAATTACGGAAGCAAACAGTTATGTGATGACTGATGATTTATTTTTGCATTGAACGAAAACTTTTGTGATTAAAAAAATTGCGTTGAACGAAAATTTTTATGCGATGACCGAGGAGGAATTTACGATGGCTCATGTTATATCGGATGAATGTGTCGGCTGCGGCACCTGCGCAACCTTCTGCCCGGTGGGGGCGATTTCCCAGGGAGAGGACGGCTATTACGATGTAGACCCCGGTACCTGTGTGGACTGCGGAAGTTGCGAAAAAGCCTGCCCCGTCCAGGCCATCGCGGCGGACGGGAAAGATTGAGGGCGCGGTCATGATGAAAGATCTTATCATCGTGGGCGCGGGTCCCGCCGGTCTCCTTGCAGGATTTACCGCCGCGCAAAAAGGCCTGAGCGTAACCATTATCGAGATGAAGCGGGATATTACGACTGTCAACCGGGCCTGCTCCGCCCAGTTCGTGCTGGACGAGGGGTACGAAGGAGAAACGCTGAAGGCCGGGGACGGGAAACTGCTCTTCACAAAGAACGGGTTCGAGGTTCCCTACCGGGGAAAACTGGTCCCGATCCTGCATAACTATATGTATTCCCCGAAAGGGCACCGGGTTGCTTTCGAACATGAAGACCTGCGCCCCACGGCCCTTAAGTTTGATAAAAAGGAACTTTTACGCGGTCTGCTGGAACAATGTGAAAAGGCGGGGGTTGAGGTCCGCACCAATACCATGGCACTCAAAGGCCGTGATAACGGGAAATCCGTCGTCCTGACCCTGCGCGGAGACAGGGGGCAGTATGAGCTGGAAGCGAAAAAACTGATCATTGCAGAAGGCGTGAACCGCAGGCTCACGTCCATCTTCGGCCTGAATAAAGGCTACCAGTGCATGGGCATCCCCCTCACCTGTGAATACACGCTGGAAGGAACGGAAGGCATCCCCCACAACAGCTGGATCCAGTATTACGGCGATGTCTATCATCCGTTCATGGAAATCATGGTGGGCGAAAGCACCGAAAGCGATGACGCCCTCGAGTTTACCGTTATGGGACTGGGGGACATGAGGCCGGCCGCCTTTTTCGAAAAACTTGTAAAAGACAGCCCCCTTACGCCGAACCTCAAAAACGCCAGAATCATCCAGCGCAAGGGCTGCGGCTGTTGCAATTATTTATCCCTTTCCAAACCGTATCACGGCAATGTGCTGGCCATCGGCGACAGCGCGGCCCATATCGAAGTCATCAATCAGGGCGCCATGATGTGCGGATATCACGCGGGCAATGCCGTCGCGGACGAGCTGGACGGCAAAAAGGGTTTCGAAGCGTACGCGAAATGGTGGAACGACGCCTTTGAATTTAACTGCGACGATCCCATGGAACAGTTAAAACTGTACGGTGCGCTCAGCATCAAGCGGACCCTGGCGGACGATGAAATTGATTATCTCTTCTCCATGCTGGCGGATGAAAAACACTGCGGGCACTTCAACCAGTATGAAGTTCCCAAAAATTTCTGGACGGACGTGCTGAAGCACAATGAAGAAATCCGGAAAGACCGGCCCGCGCTCTTTGACAAACTGGCAGCCATAAGAACTTTCAAGGAACAGGGAAAATTTTAATAAGAATTGAAATAAATTTGTAAAATAACAGCGCGGCCTGCATTTTTTTGCAAGCCGCGCTGTGTGCGTTAGGGATAACAGAGGCAATCATTATCTCACGTTATATTATTTGATGAAGGATAAATTAAAGCCCGTCTTTACGACAGGCTTTGCCATGGTTGCAATCTCCCTTTTGCATCAGCTTTACGGTTTGGTAATCTCATGCAGCCTTACGCTTAACGCTTCCAGCGTGCCGTCGTTCAATGCTTCTTCTATCGTTCCGTCACAAAACCGTTCTGCCCTGATCAGAAATGTCATCCGGGTCAGGATTTCATCCCGGGTCAGTTCCGCAACCGGTTTTCCCTTGATTTTTTCCATGTTTTCAAAATAATTTTTATCCGTCAGATCCAGATCATACATGGCTTTAATCCATTCCGTGACTTCGTTTGAATA
>DOSQ01000057.1 GCA_003512125.1 Acidaminococcaceae bacterium | reverse complement strand
ACTTCCGGATAAGTTGCGTTCTGCTCGGACTTATGCAGAAGTTCTTCCAATTCCTTGTCAGTCAACGGCTTGGAGTTGGACGGCTCGACGTTGGTTTGTTCAGCCATAAACAATTTACCTCCTCATATAGAATAGTGATTCTCCTTCCGGGAAATGCGCCCGGTCGCTGAATCTATGTAAAACCATCCGTCGCCGGATGGATGTTACCGCATAAAAAAACAAGCTCGTGTGAGAGTGATCACTGTCGCTGCCCCGATTCCCCTCTTTTACCTTCAGACCCGTGCGGGTAACAAAGTGTCCGGCTCTGTTACCCCGCACGTAAATTCGGAAGGTTTGAGAATGGCAAATCATTATATGACGGTTGTCCAGGCCGTAATATAAACTGAATTAAAAAACGTCTTTTCGTTTATGAAAAGACGGTTTGAAGGCAGCTGCCAGCCGGTTACCGGCCACGCAGTCATCTCCTCCCCGTCGCTCGCGGGTTAAGAAATGGGTTCCATACAGGCAGTTCTTCTGACTTGGATTCATCACTCGCTTCGCCTTCCCAAAACCTTGGTTTCAGTGACACGCTTGAAGCTCGCTCCCCCTTACAGCGGCGGGACCGCGCCGGACTTGCACCGGACTTCTCTGTTGGGCCCTTGCGGGCACCTGTATTTATTGTTGTATTAAATTTTAACTTACTCTTCACCGGAAAACTGTCTGACTCTCTTTCAACCATCACAGTTTCTCAGCTCATTATTATAATAATAATTATTATTAAGAATGTCAAGCTATTTATTAATTTTTGTCAAAAGATTATTAATTTTACTTGCTATCAATAACTGGTATCGTTAGCAGGTTGTTTTGCATATGGCAGACCTGATCATTAAAATATATTATACTTTTTTTGTTTTAACTATTGTGGAAATACATACTTTTTGATAAAATTGTTCTGATAAATCAGTAATTATAAATCAGTAATTATTTTGTTTTACGAATTATATTATATAAGGATATTATATAATTTATTAATCTACTCTCACAATCCTACGGAAAAGGAGTCTGTGTAATGAAAAGAAAACTGAGAACTGTTTGCGCCTTATCTCTTGCCAGCCTGTTGCTTTTCTCCCTCAGTGGCTGCGGCAGCGAAAAGAAAGAATCACCGAAACCCGGGACGCAGAAACTGACGGTTTATTGGGGTGCTTTAGAAGATTTCATGGCCGCAGATGTGGCTGCCTTTGAAAAGGAAACAGGAATTAAGGTGACTGCCGTGCGCATGTCTTCCGGCGAAACCCTTCAACGACTGAAGGCAGAAAAGGATGCGCCGAAAGCGTCCGTGTGGTTCGGCGGACCGGCAGACGGACAGATCCAGGCCAAAACAGACGGGCTGCTGGAAAAATACGTATCCCCCAATGCGAAAAAGATTCCTGAACGGTTTAAAGATGCAGACGGCTTCTGGACAGGTGTTTATGTAGGCTATCTGGGGTTCGCCTCCAACGAAAAACTGTTAAAGGAAAAGAATCTGGAGCCTCCCAAAAGCTGGAGCGATCTGCTGAAACCGGAGTATCAGGGACAGATTATGATGCCCAACCCCAAATCCTCCGGCACCGGCTATACCCTGCTGGCCTCCATGGTCCAGCTTCGTGGTGAGGAAGATGCCCTGGATTATATGAAGAAACTGGACAAGCAGATAAAAACATACCAGAAATCCGGCTCTGCCCCGGCAAAACTGGCAGGCCAGGGCGAATGCCTGATTGGTATTTCGTTCCTGCATGATGCCATCAAATTCCGGGAAAGCGGCATGAAAGATCTGGTGCTCACCTTCCCTACGGAAGGTACAGGCTATGAAGTAGGCGCCGTATCACTGATCAAAGGAGGTCCGGACCAGGAAGCTGCCAAGCGTTTCATCGACTGGTGCCTGACGGCCAAAGCTCAGGAAATCGGCCAGACCGTAGGCTCTTACCAGTTCCTGACCCATCCTGATGCCAAGCCTCCCAAACAGGCCGATGAACTCAAAAGCGCCAAGCTGATCAAATATAACTTCCTTTGGGCTGGCAGGCACCGCGACGAAGTGGTTGACAAATGGGACAAGGCAATTGGCAAGTAGTTGCTTAATTATTTCACAATAATATACAAGGAGGTTTTCCTATGGAAGTAAATCGCGACGTTACCCGTAAAGATATTTTATATGGTGTACTGAAACGTATGGATGAAGTGATTGACAGCATCAGTAATACGGTCAGCACTAAAGATTTCCTTGTTCGGGATATAATCTATGACCTGGACAGGCTGGAAGAAGCAAAGCTGGCCCTTGTAGCCGTGTTGGAAGACATGAAACAGAACGAATAGCAAGTACTTTTTCTATTCTATTGACATTGTTATCAGTAAATATTATAATTAAGATGTGATAATCAATTAGATTTTTTTATCAAAACCATAGATAAAAACCCTCATCCTTCTTCTTCACCTTTTTCACAGCAAAACGAAAAGCCCGCATAATTCAATGCGGGCTTTTCGTTTATTAAAAATTATTTTATACTTCAGTGCGGCATGCCACCGGTCCGGCCTTCTTCTACATTCTGCAACGTTTCCCAACTTTCCAGCGCCCGTTCCACAAAAATTTCGCGTACCGCAGGATTCTCGCCCATACCATGAATATAAGGGGTAACAGAAAATCCTTCGTTCTGCAAAATGACTTTATGTGAATCGTCTTCGTCCCCTGCCATATCGTTGTTGGCATGGTCTCCGGCCACCATCATCATGGGCATCAATGTCACATGCGTAACGCCTTCTTTTTTCAGCTCGGGAATCACATGCTCCAGCATAGGCATTCCTTCCACACTGTAAACATGAATATGTCCTTTGCCCAATTTATTCAGACGATCCTGGATTACAGCATAGTACGCATTGGACGGATGAGGTGTACCATGTGTCATCACCAGCAGCGCTTCATCGCTTTCCAGTTTCGGGAACTGAGTGGCAAAAGCCTGTACCGTCTCCATCACATCATCCCGCTGATTCTCCTGTCCCTGCCAAAACAGGAGAGGAAGACCCATAGTCATCTTCTTGAAACATGTGCGATAGTTCCGGAAAATACCGCACTTATAATCGTATTCCATCCCGGGGATGATATCCAGGGAAGCCAGAGCGATACGGGTATAGCCTTCTGCCTTCAGCTGTTCCAGTGCTTCTTCCGGGGTGGGGATGACCAGGCCTTCTTTCGCTTTGATCCGATCAATAATAATATGTGATGTATAAGCCACCAAGACCTTTACACCGGGCAGAGCTTTCCGGATTTCCTCTACCGTAGCGTTAATAGTCCTGTCTCTGGTCTCCTTCATGGTAGTGCCAAAAGACATCACAACCATAGCGTCTTTATCTGGCAAATCCTGCATCTCCCTGTTATTATACACACGCACACCGATTTCAGAGGCTTCCAGCAAAGCCGGCGTAGGCTTCTTCACTTCAGAACTCAGTTTATAACCTGCATGGCCAGGCACGGCAAATGCCATACCACAGACAGACAACAATACATTGGTAACGATTCTGACAGCTTTGTTCATAATAAATGACCCCTTTTCTTTACCTGACGGTGAAACAGCCTAAATGTGTTTTAATTATAAGATAATATATTTAAAAATGCAATACTATTAGAATGCATTATTATTAATTATTATTAATCCGGATTTAACATATAGTGCCTTATCCTTACGCCGATCAATCAATCCGCCTAATCTGTTCAGTTATTTCAAATAGTAAAGAAACACCGGTTAATTCGTTCCCTTAAAAAAAACGGTACGGTTTTTATATCCGTACCGGGATGGTCTTTTAATCTTTTTAACACGCTCACTGCAAAACGTATCTGCGTTTTATTTCAGCTTACCGAAATAGCTGTTCCTCAGTTGCAGGAAATTAGCACTCGTTCGATAGTTTTGCAGGCCCGCGTTCAGTTTATCCAGCAGTTCCTTATTATTTTTAGCAACAGCAATTGCTATGCCGGCATCCTTGCTGTCTTTTAACTCTGCCATAATGGTAAGCTTGTTGCTGTAGTTCTGGGTAATATAGAAACGGGCCGTGTAATTATCCATAATGGCAAAGTCTGCTTTTTTCTCCGCCACCATCTTCAGGGCGTCTTCCACTTCGCCGCATTCCACGACGTTATCGGAATACGCTTTGGCCTGCTTCACATGGACACTGCCAACCTCTACGGCGATACGCTTATCCTTCAGCACATCTGCGTCGGCAGCTTTCGTACCAAAGGGGCCTACTGCCACATTGACGCTGTCCAGATAGGGTTCCGTAAAATCAGCCACCTTTTTGCGCTCTTCTGTAATATTCATACAGGAAATGACCGCATCTACCTGCCCGTCTTTCAGAGACGGCAACAGGTTATTGAATTCCAGGTCTACAAACTCCACCCTGCTGTAGCCCAGTTCCCGGGCAATACCCCGCATCAATTCGATATCAAAGCCGGTAAAGGCCTTTGAGGCTTCCTGGAAATATTCAAAGGGCGGATAGTCTGCGTCGGTTCCCACCCGCAGCACCTTTTCCGCAACCGCCTGCTTCTGTGAAGGGGCTTCCGTTTTAGACTCGCCGCCGCAACCCGCAACGGCAAGCAGGCAAATCACTGTTAATACAAAGCACAGAATTTTTTTCATGGCTTTAACCTCCTTCGGTCTGCCAGAAGCAGACGCCGCTGTTTTTGGGAAACGTGAGAGCGTTTAATGTTTCCGTTAAAAAGAATCGCTATGACTTCCTGTCCCTGCCGATAACCGGCAGTTTTCGTAAAGACACGCCTGATGTATACGCCTGCGCGCAGAATGGCACGCAGACGCATTGAATCATCGTTTTTAAACGTAATCAGAATTTCTTATACAGCACGCGGCAGGCGTTCAGTACGCACAGCACGGATACGCCCGTATCCGCGAAGACCGCGGCCCACATGGATGCGTAGCCGAACAGGCCGGCAACCATGATGATGACTTTGACTACCAGGGCGAACACCACGTTCTGCCAGGCTACGTTGTTGACCGCCTTGGCAATGGAAATGGCTTTGGGGATCGCGCTCATTTCGGAGTTCATGAACACCACGTCCGCCGCTTCGATGGCTGCGTCCGCGCCGCTGCCCATGGCCGCGCCTACGTCCGCGCCGGCCAGTACCGGGGCGTCGTTGATGCCGTCGCCTACGAACATGACGCCGCCGTATTTGTTGCGCAGGTCGTTCATTTCTTTCAGCTTATCCTGCGGCAGCAGTTCTGCGCGCACTTCCTGAATTCCGGCTTCCTTCGCCACCGCTTCCGCTTCCCGCCGGGCGTCGCCGGTGAGCATAACCGTGGTCAGGCCCAGTTTGTTGATATCTGCCACTGCCTGTTTGGCATCGTCTTTCAGGGTATCATTGATGAACAGGCTGCCCAGGAAAGTCCCATTCTTTGCTACCAGTACTTCGCTGCCATACGCCGCAGCCTGGTAACCGCTGAAGTCAATCTTGTAACGGTTCATCAGGCGGGTATTGCCGGCCAGCAGCACGTCTTTTCCGTAGTAGGCTACCAGGCCTTCGCCGGCGATTTCTTCAAACCGGTCCGGACGTTGCAGATCCAGGCTCTTTTCTTTGGCCGCGTTGACGATGCTGACGGCGATGGGATGGGTGGAAACCTGTTCCATTCCCGCAGTCTCCCGGAGGATCTCATCCGCGCTTACGCCGCCGGCCGGATTGACCTGCTGCAACACGAAGTTGCCCTTGGTAACGGTGCCGGTCTTATCCATGACCACCGCCGCCACGTTTTTCAGCATTTCCATGGCGTTGCCGCCTTTAAACAGGATGCCCAGCTTGGATCCGGCGCCGATGCCCGCGAAGAAGGACAGGGGCACGCTCAGTACCAGGGCGCAGGGGCAGCTGATAACCAGGAAGGTCAGGGCCGTATAAATCCACTTATGCCAGTCGCCGGTCATCAGGGAAGGCACAATGGCTACCAGAAGGGCCAGCCCTACGACGATTGGGGTATATACCCGTGCAAAACGGGTGATGAATTTATCAATGTACGGTTTGTTGGCCGCCGCGTTTTCCACAGAGTCCAGAATCTTGGTAACCATGGATTCCTGCAGTTCTTTTTCTACGCGGATCTTCAGCATGCCGGAGGTGTTTACACAGCCGGACAGTACTTCGTCGCCGTAAGATTTACGTACAGGTACCGGTTCGCCGGTTACCGGGGAGGTATCCAGCAGGCTTTCACCTTCAATGACCACGCCGTCCAACGGGATACGGTCGCCGACACGAACCAGCAGGATGTCACCCACACGGGCTTCGGCGGACGGAATCACTTTTACATCATCGCCAACCAGCAGGTTGACCACTTCCGGACGCATATCCACCGCGTCCATGATCTGGTCGCGGCTGCGATCGGCAGCCCGATCCTGGAACCATTCGCCGACGCGGTAGAAGAAGATAACGCCTACGGCTTCTTCCCAGGCCTGGATGGCAAAAGCGCCCAGGGTTGCTACCGTCATCAGGAAGTTTTCATCAAAGAATTCACCCTTGGTCAGGTTCTTCAGGGCGGTAAGTACGATCTTCCAACCCAGGATTACATACGCAATCACCAGGAAGTACATATGGTATTCTTCCGGTACCAGCCCCAGCCACTCGGTTACGATGAAGATAAG
>DOSQ01000156.1 GCA_003512125.1 Acidaminococcaceae bacterium | reverse complement strand
CGCTGTATCTTTACAGCTGATTATTTACAGAAACAATACGCCCGTTATACATCAAATTTCTTTTTTTCATCGCCCAGGGGTTTATCCTTGTCCGGGTCGTTCTTAAAGATATCGATATTTTCCTTTGCGTATTTTACGGCATCATCATAGACTTTCTTGAAGGCGCTCATGTCCTTCGGCTTACCGGCCTTGATCCATTCCATCACCACGCGCCCCAGCCCATAGGTCATGCCTATGGCCAGCGGGATCTGCAGCGGGGCAAAGGGGATCAGCGTTGCCAGCTTGCCACCGGCAAATACCGTACCCATGGAACCCAGCAGGCTTACCGCTGCTTTTTCCGTAATCTTTTCTTCATATACGGAACCGATCTTCATAATCATATAAATATCATTGGCTACCGTGGAAAGCGTTCCCAGTCCGGGAACCACCACGATGACGCCGGCCCGGGCAGCCGCCCATTTGCACAGGGAAAGCGCTTCTTCCTCCCGGTCTTTATCATCAATTACCGTGATTTTCTCTTTCGTTTCTTCCGCCATGTTTCTTCCCTCCATCATTGCAAACATTACAAACGCAAAAACGCTTTTTTCTGTCTCCGTTCCAATTATATACTATGCCTCTGCACTTGGCAAGGAATCCCCCTCAGCAGTCCGGCTCGTCCATTAAAGGCAACGGCACCCGGTCGAGCTTTGCGCCGTTTTCTTCCACATATTTCGTATACAGCGCCGTCAGCGGCACGATCACCGCCATGAAATGTTTCTCGCCATTTTTTTCCAGGAACGGATACAGGGTTGCCAGCTTTTCCTTTGTATCCACCAGTTCAATGATCAGCGGCAGGTTATAGCTCCCGCTGAAAAAGTAAGGAACGGCCCGTCCGTCGTTGCCCCGGACCTGCCTTCCAAAGCCCGCGTCGGCCCGGATCATCGTACCGCCGCCCAGACCGAGACGCCGCGCTTCTTTAAACAGCGCCTTGTAAAAGGGCTCATCGCCGCACAGTACATCTTCCGCAGTAAAAATCTTCAATTCATAAAGCTTGACAAATTTCATATGCTTCTCCTCGTTCCGGTCTGAAAATCTCATTGCCCATAAGGCGCATGACAACAAATACACGTTGCTGTTTATATAATTATATCATTTTACGTGCCTGCATGTAAGTATTTATTTGCATTATACCGGCCGATAGAGTAAAATTATATGGTGATACATATAACTAAAGTAAACTGCACATAAGCGGAGGAACATTTATGTTATACCTGGCCTGGGATATTGACGGCACTTTATTACTGACCAACCGTGCAGGCTACGACGCGCTGCAGGAAGCCATCTGCGATTATTTTTACAGAAAAGAGCCCTATGTGTTCAAACATACACTGGCAGGCTGTACCGATTCGTCCATCATCAAGGAGATCGTTACGGATATCAAAGGCCATTGTACCAGCGGCTGGGCTGCTTCCTTACTGTTAAAATACGAAATGTACCTGAAGCAAAACCTGAAGCAGCACAAAGGCCGGCTGATGCCCAACGTGGAAAAAACGCTGCAATACATCAGCGGCAATGTGCCGGAGATCACCAACCTGCTGTTAACCGGCAACACCGCGAACGCCGCCAGGGAAAAACTGACGGAATACGGCATCCCGCAGTACTTTGACTTCCGGCACAGCGCGTACGGCGATCTGTCTGAAGACCGGAACGAACTGTCCAAAATTTTATACACCCGCCTGCTGGTGGACGGGCTGGTAAAGGATCCGTCCCAGATCATCATGATCGGCGATACTCCCAGCGATGCAAAATGTGCCGCGGCCATCGGGGCCCGCTGTATCATCGTCCTGACCGGCAGTGAATTTAAACCGGCAGACTTTGCCGACTGCCAGCCCTGGAAGATTTGGGAACAGCTTCCCGACGACCCGGCGGAATTTGTGAAAGAAATCAGCGAAGCATAAGGAACGTTCCGCTGCGAAAACAAGTTTCAGCAAACATAACCTGCGGATGACGGGAGTTGTCCGCATCACCAACGCATGTTGTGAAGAAAGGCATATATGAAAAACGCTACATTATTTTTTTCTGCCATAACCGTTTCATTCCTTACAGCCTGTATGATCCAGCCTGCGGCGGAAGCATACAGCGCCGCCGATGTGGCTGCCATACGCAGTGGGCAGAACTGCCCCAACGCGGATTTACGCCATGCTGATTTAAGCGGCGCCGATCTGACAGGACTGGATCTGACAGGTGCAGACCTTCAATCTGCAAACCTGAAGGGAGCCAGGCTGGAGCGCACCGTCCTGGACAAGGCCAACCTGCAGGGCTGCAATCTGAAGCGGGCCTCCTTTTCGGAAGCGAGGCTGACGGATGCCAATCTGCAGAACGCGGAAGCACCGTATGCCTATTTCGGCCATGCCGTTATGGAGAATGCCGACCTGACCGGCGGTAACTTTTTCCGGACCGACTTCCGCGGCGCCACGCTGACAGGCCTGACAGCCTGCAACGGAATATTTCAGGAAGCCACGTTTGATAAAGCGGATCTGCGCAGAACCGATTTGACCTTTGCCAACTTTTCCTACAGCTGGATGTTCGAGGCCGACCTGTCAGACAGCATCCTTACCGGAGCCAACCTGTACGAAATCAACGGCAGCGGCATCAAGGCACAACGCACAAACTTTTCCAGTGCCAAACTGGGGAAAGCCCGCTTAGCCAACGGCGATTTTACAGAAGCAGTGTTTGAAAACGCCATGCTGGATAAGGCCAACCTGAAAGGCGCCGTACTGAAAAATACAGTATGGGGCACCGCCTTTAAAGAAAAAGCTGAATTCTGAATCAGCGGGAACCGGCAGCAGATTACATCGTGATGGATGAGGGGAAATCTGACATCCTGCTTTTATTTTATGAGGGGAATTTAACACACTGACATAGGAGGATCATTACATTGACCATCAACAAGCAAAGAGTATTAGATGAATTTTTCGAACTGATTCAAATCCCCTGCCCCTCTCTGGGCGAACGGGAAGTAGCCGACCTGTTGAAAAAACGGCTGGAAGAATTAGGCGGCAAGGTTACGGAAGACATGCAGTCGGCCAAAGCCTTAAACGGTACCGCCGGCAACCTGGTTGCGGATTTTAAAGGCAATGTTGCGGGCGCGCCCCGCATCCTTCTGAACGCCCACATGGACTGCGTCAACCCCTGCGCCGGCATTAAACCGCATATTGAAGACGGCGTCATCAAATCCGACGGCACCACCATCTTAGGCGGCGACGATAAAGGCGGCGTTGTCGCCATTCTGGAAGCCCTGCGCTGCCTGAAAGAGCAAAACCTGCCCCACGGGGATATCCAGGTCGTTTTCTCTGTCAGCGAGGAGCAGGGCTGCGCCGGTGCAAAAAATCTGGACAGGTCTCTGCTGCATTCCGATATCGGGTACGCACTGGATTCCAGCGGACGCCCCGGCAAGATCATCTTCGCGGCCCCCGGGCAGAATAAAATTTTTGCCAAGGTCCACGGGAAGACCGCCCACGGAGGCGTAGCCCCGGAAAAAGGCATCAACGCCATTAAGAAAGCGGCGGAGATTTTAATGGACGTTCCCACCAGCCGCATTGATGAGGAAACTACCTGCAACATCGGCATCATCCACGGCGGTTCCGCTACCAACATCGTACCGGACCTGGTGGAAATTGCCATGGACTGCCGCAGCCGCAATCCGGAAAAGCTGGAAAAACTGACAGCCGATATTGTGGCAGCTTACAAAAAAGGCGGAGAAAAAGCCGGCGTGCCGGTCGACGTGGAAGTGAAACCTTCCTATAAGCCGTACTGCCTGGATAAAGACAGCCAGGTAATCCAGCTGGCAGCCAAAGCGGCAGAAAACCTGGGGCTCAACGTAGACATCACCGCCACCGGCGGCGGCAGCGACAGCAGCCACTTCAACGGCTTCGGCATTCCCTGTACCGTATTGGGCACCGGCATGACCAATGTCCACACCGTTGATGAAATTCTGCTGGAAGACGATTTATATATGACCTGCCAGTGGGCACTGGACATCCTCTGCCTGGCAGCAAAACAGTAAACTGGAGGTTTCCCTAATGGCATTAGTTATCTCATTTTTAATTACATTCTGGGTTGCGTACCTGATTTATAAAAAATACAAACCCCAGCCGGTTCTGGTCATCGGCGGTTTCATCCTCATGTACACCGCCGTCATCTTCGGCTACGGGCAGATTCTGGCGCCCAAAGCCAGCACCGGTTCCATCCTGTTCGATACGTTCCAGTTCATGAGCCAGACCCTGTCTTCCCGGGCGGCCAAACTGGGCCTGAACATCATGTGCGTGGGCGCATTTGCCAAGTACATGGATAAGATCGGCGCATCCCGGGCGCTGGTCCGTATGACCATCAAACCTTTATTGAAACTGAAATCGCCGTATCTGGTATTATCTCTGAGCTGGGTATTGGGCCTGTGCATCGGCCTGTGCATCAACTCCGCGTCCGGCCTGGCCATGCTGCTGATGGTTACGGTATTCCCCATCCTGGTCGGCCTGGGTGTTAGCCGTCTGGCTGCCACCGCCGCGGTCGCTTCCACCCTCTGCTTTGACTGGAG
>DOSQ01000142.1:1664-4830 GCA_003512125.1 Acidaminococcaceae bacterium | reverse complement strand
CAATCTTTTCGATATTTTTTTCCTGAGGCCCCTGGCTCACATCCAAATGGCACAAGGCGATGCGGAGATTTTTTTGAATCTTATTAGCCGAAACTTTTTCTCCACAGTCCGTCTTTGCCGAAACAAAATTATTTTCAAGCGGTTTGTTTTCTGCCGCCTCGCATGCAAAGCAGAATGCTAACAATACAAAAAGTAAAAATAGTTGAAAACATTTTTTTCTTTTTATCATAGCGGTTCCCTCGCGCAATCATTTCTCTGCCATATAAATGGTAAAGAATGAGAGTTAAAGATTCAGACTATTTATTCATAAGGTCTGGTTATTTATATTATAACACAGTCTGACCTCGTACGAACGGAGAATTATTTTTATTTACTACTTTGCTCTTAAATACAAAACCCGCCCCCGTTATAGAGGCGGATTCTGTAGGTTGGAGTGTTATGGAACCTGTCATTTGCTGACAGATTTTTTTCTTTTATGCGACGACCCGGGGTTCTTAAATAATTATAACTTAAACTCTGCCGACAGGAAGAAAGTTCTCGGTGTGGACAAATACACCTGATCGCCACGGGCAACAACCCAGTAATCCTTGTCGAACAGGTTGTAGCACATTGCAGACAGCTTCACCGGAACATTATTGATCTTTGTGTTGTATGAAACGCCCAGATCCACTACCGTATAAGACGGTGCGTTTAAATGGGTGCTGTTTGCCGTTACCGTGCTGGAATTATAGTTTACAGTGTAGAACGGGGTACTTCCTGTGTAGGTCGCCCGGCCGATTACGCTGAAGTTTTCATCAGCCCGGTATTCAATGGCCGCCGAAGCGCTCCACTTACCCTGGCCGGATTCCCGCTGACCGTTCTTATAGGCTGCGCTGGCACCCATATTTTTGTATTTCGCATCCATATAAGCCAGACCTATCATACCGTACCATTTCTTCGCCAGTTTGCCATTGTAGCTCAGTTCTACGCCGCGGTGGTTGATTTTACCGTCCTGTACCAGATAGTTCTTACCATCCCGGCTTACGCTGATGTTGCTCGCCTGATCGATATCGAAGTAAGCCAATGTGAACAGTCCGTTCTTTGTGCCATACTTAACGCCAATTTCATTTTGCTTGGTTTTAGCAGGCGGCATGATTTCGCCGGCGTTTGCATAACTGCTTCCCGCTTCCGCGCCTACGTCAAAGTTCTCCGAGTGGTTTCCGTAAATCAGCCAGTTATCATTGGGTTTATAGCTTAAAGAATAGGTCGGGCAGGTTGCGTCGGATTTTACAGAACTATAGGTTTTAGAGCCGGTGTTCCAGGAGCGGGCATTGGCTTCATGTTTATGAATGCCTAACATAGCATTCCATTTTCCGAACTCCATATTATCCAAAATTGAAGCGCCCCAAATAGAAGTTTTGTTATTAGGACGGGTTGTGTAACTGATCATACGCGCATCGGCGTCCTGCCAGACAGGACCAGAATAAATATTAGCCTGCCCCAGATACCTGGTTCCGGGAACAGTGGTAGAACCGTTGCGGTTACGCCATGCCTTATCAAGGGAAAGGATAATTTCGTGTTTTACATCTCCCGTTTTAAATTTGTTTCTGGAACCAATCTGGGCATAGTAAGAACGCTGGGGTGTAGCACTGTTGGTCTGGATATAATCGTAATTTCCCAGGTCATCTGTAATCCAGTAAGAACTCATATTCGGGGAAACATTCTGGTTCAGTTTCTGACGGCTATACCCAAAGTTAGCAAATAAAGTCCAGTTATCATTCAGGTACTGCTCATGATTCAGCGTGGCAAACCATCCGTATCCGGCTTTCCATGTTCCTTTTGCGGAATAATTCCTGCCGCCGTCCGGTGCTCCGGGAACATGGGTCACACCTGGAATTGTACGTGTGACAGAAGAACCGCTTGCATCGGTAACTTTTGCTTCTCCCGGATTAGCCAACTTGAACCAGCGGATGCCGTTATAAATATCAAGATCCCTATAATTGGCAAACAGATTTGTGCTGCTGTGTTTTCCTTTGTGATCGATGTTCAGCGCAATGCCCTTGGCTTTCATGTCGGCATCGTTAACAGCAGTTTCGCCGTTGAGCAATTCCGTATTTAAACGAACGCCCCAGGCTTTATTTTTCCCGAAACGCTGGCTCACATCCAAATATTCCCCAAAGGATCCTTTCCCGGAAAATGTCTGTTTATATTTTACAAAATCTTCATTGCCGGCCCGTTTCGTTCTTGCATTTACAATACCGCCGGCTGTGTTGGATTCATACTGTACGCCGCTGGCCCCAATCATGGAGTTAGGTCCGGAAACAACGTCGATCCCTTCCATGGCAAACATAGGCAGGTTAAACTGTGTCATTACGCCATGGACGCCATTCACATACATGGATGTACCGTTAGCGCGAAAACCGCGGATGGAATAGTCGCCATGCAGTACACTTCCTGACGCGCGGATGGAAGGAACCCCTACCAGCGCCTTATCAAGAGGTTCGTTGGGTCCCAAAAACAAATCCAGGGTCTTCTGGGAAACGTTGGTGACACTGAAAGGTGTATTCATAGCATCCCTGCTTCCAAGGATGCCAACCGTACCGGATCCGTTCGCCATTTCCCCCGGTAATGCCCGTTCCGCTTCCACAACGACCTTTTCCAGTTCAAAGGAATGCGACGGAGCTTCTGCCGCATCAGCCGTACCTGCATAACTCATTCCGAGAATAGCCAACAGTACAGACACGGAAAGCGCTTTCTGTTTACCTTTTATCATATCAATTGCTCCTTTCGTCAGCTTTCTGAAATAAATAGGATTTAAACGAATTTTTATCATTCTTTCTTCCTGCCTTTATTTACGAAAGCTTTCTCAAAGAGCATAAACCCTATATCAGCAATAAAGTCAAGTCAATAAAGCGAAGATTTTTTTTCAAAAATACTCTCTTAAAAGGAATAATAGAATCTAATACGTTGAATTCAAACTGCTGTAACAATTAATTCCCTGTTTAACATAATGTTACTCGCCAAAAGTTTATAGTAACTATACACTAATAGTAATAAATATAAATAAGTTTTCATTTTAAAATTTATTAAATGCTTCCAGCAATTCGAACGTATACGGATCCTGTGGATGCGTATACAATTCTTCTGTGGGAGAAAGCTCAACCAACTTTCCCTGTCGCATAACGCC
>DOSQ01000142.1:0-1618 GCA_003512125.1 Acidaminococcaceae bacterium | reverse complement strand
ATACGGTTACAAACAGCTTTTAAAAGGGAGAGATCATGAGACACGAACAAAAGGCTTATGGGATATTCTTTCTTTATCTCACAAAGAATGGAAATAATCTGTGCCTGAACTGAAACATCAAGCATTGACGTGGGTTCGTCCAAAAGAAGAAGCTGGGGACGCAACAATAACAGCCTTCCAAGGCAGATTCGCTGCAGTTCACCGCCGCTTAACTGGTGTGGGTACCTATCCAGCAAATTCTTTTTCAGCCGGAACTTTTCCAGAATCTCCGGGATTTCTTCTTTTGTTTGTTCCGAAAGCCCATGGATCCTGATAGGTTCTTCCATAGATTCACGTATCGTCATGCGCGGATTCAGCGCCGAAACAGGATTTTGAAATACCATCTGCATTTCTCTTTTCTTTTTCTGCATTTCATAAGGATGAAGTTTAAGCAGATCCGTACCGTTCAGCAGAATCTGACCGCAGTCCGCAGGAATGAGTCCCATGATACAGCGGATCAGGGTCGACTTCCCTGAGCCGCTTGCCCCGGTCAGTCCCAGTATTTCTCCCCTGTGAAGAGTAAAAGAAATATCATCCAGTACTCTTTTTTTCTTTTTTCCCCATAAACCGGTCCGATAACTTTTAGTGAGCGAATAAACAGAAAGTAGTTCCATTTTATCCATACCTCCAGCAACGGGCAAAATGAGAATCTTTTTCTTTCATTACCTGATGATTCCTGCAACTGTCGCAGAAATCACTGCATCTGGAAGAGAAAACACAACCTTCTTCAGTCATTAAAATTTCCGGATCCTCTCCCGGGATCGGTTTCATTCCCCTTTCCGGCTGTGCCTCTATCAGGCCTCTGCTATATGGATGAACCGGATTGGAAAAGAATTCTTCCGTCCTGGCATATTCCAGAATTTCCCCGGCATACATAACGGCAATATAATCACTGAGATTTTCTGCCAGACGCAGGTCATGGGTAATTAAAAGCATACCGGTATTCTCCTCCTGCGTAAGCTGCTGCAGATTAAGATACACCTGTTTCCTGGCCAGGGCATCCAGTCCTTTGGTAGGCTCATCTGCAATCAGCCACTCCGGCTTTTCAACAGTCATCGCCGCAGCCAGCACCCGTTGTGCCATACCGCCGGACAACGCATGGGGGTAGCTCTGATATACCGTTTCGGTATATTGATCAAGGCCAAACCGCTTCAACTGCTGAAGCCCTGTCTCCAAAATCTGCCCGGAAGACTGTTTTTTTCTGTAATTCAATATTTCAGTCACAAACTTCCCAACCTTCTGCAAGGGATCCATAGCGGAAACAGGATCCTGTGCCATCCAGCAGATTTTCTGCCCCCGGATAAGGTTCATTTCCTTTTCATTCAGAGAAAGAATATCAGCGCCTCCGTACAGTATATGACCCGTTACAGTCGCCCGAATATCAAGCAGTCCCGCTACCGCCGAGCCCAGTATAGATTTGCCGCTTCCAGATTCGCCTACAATGGCTGTTACTTTACCCTGTGGCAGAAACAGATTTGCATTCTTCAAGACAGTCTGTTTTTTCTGGTTGGTTACAAAGGTCACAGAAAGATCCTGAATATTTATATCCATCATGATCCTCCTAAATTTCCCTGTGATT
>DOSQ01000136.1 GCA_003512125.1 Acidaminococcaceae bacterium | reverse complement strand
GCAGGGGCCTTTAACCGGGGGTGTAAAGGCTTCGACGGGTATAGGTGGTGTACGATAAGCGAGCCGTGGTTCCATCAGCACGTTAAACGGTGGACGTTTAAACTTAAACGCAGATAACGAATTAGCACTGGCTGCTTAATTAAAGCAACCCGTTCTGCCAATCCGGCTCCCGCAGGAGCGGTAAGAACGTCACTTGGCGGGATCGTCTGAGAGCAAGGTTCGTAGCTCCGGATTAAATCTTACGAACTAGTGAAGGTACAGCCGGTCGGCAGGCGGTGCCGGAGCGAAATAAAGTATGCTGTCTGCGCTCGGAGAAAGTTGTATGGCAATATGTTCGGACGAGGGTTCGACTCCCTCCACCTCCACCAGAGTGACTCCTAATTTCTATTAGGTTTAAATTATAGTGAAGATGTCAGCGGGCAGCTGACATCTTTTTTCTATACAGAAAACGGAACGGATGGTATAATAATCTTAGGAAATGAGAGAAGATTTCTTCATCTCATTTAGTAGATTACAGTTACCAAAATACCGTAAGGGGAAAAAGGAGATGAAAATCATGAAGAAATTCTCTGTGCTGATGGCTGTTTTCTGTGCGCTGTCCATTGCACTGCCGATGTCTGCAGAGGCGGGGTTTAATGTCGGGAACGTATTAAAGGGAAAACCGGCTGTAAAGACCGAAAAGCCTTCTGCCGGAAAGGTTAATCCTGCCGCACCGGTGAAACAGGGTGGGAAAGCTACGATTACTGTAACTTGTGACGGCGCGCCTCTTCAGTACGCCAGTGCTTATATCGGACCGGGCATTGAGTATCGCATTGAAAACGGGAAATGCCATGTGATCAGTAAAAGCAGTATGGGCGGTATGACCAGTGATAAGGGCGTTGTGGAAGTTGAGTATACGCAGCAGGGCTGCAACATAGTCATTTTCAAGGTCGGTTTTGAACCTGTCCTTCTGCGTAACGTTGTTCTCCCAAGTACCCATAACCTGACGACTACGAAAAATCCTGCTGTAAAAGGTGTTACGTTTGACTGACGCATAGCATTCGGAGCCGCAGGGTAACGCTATCGTTTTGTCGGCATTACATTTTTATACGGGTTCTTTAAGTAAGAAAGATGTTATATAAATAAAAACGCCCCTGAAGTCTGCATAACTATCATGCTAAGGCTTCAGGGGATTGTTTTTTACATGGCTTTTACCATATACGCATAGGAACTGAAACTGCACCGGGAATGCCTATGGTTCTGTGTTTGGAATGTACGTAAAACATTTCAATGCAGCTTTTCGCAAAGCAATCCGCTGTTCTGCGGGCAGTCTGCGATAGTTTTGCGCCAGGTTGTATTCCCAGTCGCCGTACATGGGGTTGGGCAGCAGGATAAATTTTGTACCAAAAGATTCTCTGTGTATATCTACTGTCTTATTGCGTACCGGGTTTTTATCATGTTTCAGCATGGCCGGGATGTCCAGCGGCATTTCCGTTTTGCGTTTTCCGGTTTCTGTTTCAGATTGATTGGCGGCGCTGCAATCTGTGCGAATCGCGTTGCCTGGTTCTGTTCTGTTTTCGCTTGCCCTGGTTTTGCTGTCGGTTCTGTTGTCGTCGGCTTTCTTCTTGTAGATGATACTGTTTTCTTCCCTTATTGCGCTGATGGGAAAATCACCGGCATTATCGCCCAGGTAACAGATGATATCGTAACGGCGCGCCAGTTTTGCAAAGTGGTTCATTTTGCTGCCGCTGCGGTCGTTCATAAGCAGGTGAGTTTCATCCGTAAAGGGGAGACCTGCTTTCTGCAAAAAGCGTGATGTGACGGATCTGTCCTTAGGACCGCGGCCTGTAACGTAGAAAATCTGTACACCGTGTTGGTCCGCGTATTGCAGAAATTCTCTGGCACCGGGCAGGAGCGTTTTGTGTTGTGCGATCCACTGTTCCCATGCATTGTAATCTGCTTTGGCTTCGGGATGTTCGGTGTAATATGCCTGCAGGAGCGCATGGCAGACAATGGTATCGTCGATATCCAGAACGACAGCCAGAGGAAGGAGAGGTTCCTGCTGTACCTTCTTCTTTTCTGGGATTTTTTCTGTCATGTTGCGTTCCGGTCCGCTTGCCTTCATGCTGTCGGATTGTGCCGTGTCGTTTTGCTTTTTTTCAGCTTTTCGCAATGCATTTTCCTTTTTGTTGCGCTGTGCAATGGCTTTTTCTGTTTCCATGGCCGCCAGGTTGTAGGCCTGGTAGCATAAACCGCGGAATTCAGCGGAACGCTGCACCCATAAAATAGCCATCAGGTTCTCTTCTTCTGCCAGTTGGGACGCGGTGCGGTATTGCATTTCTTCCTGCAGGGGGGCTGCCGCATGAGCTGGCGGTACAGGCTGCGAAGCCGGAGTGGCAAAATTCGTATTAGCTGCCGGTGAAGATTTCAGGGCTGGACTGTCGGCATAGATTTGATGAAAGGGAAGGAACAGGAGCATTCCGGTTGCCATTCCGCATAAACATATGCGTTGTAACGTCTTCATTATATTTATTTCTCCTTTGGACCATGGATTGTGTCCGTCTTTTGTGGGATGGGGCAGTGCTTTTGATAAACTATTATAACATTAAAACAGATACAGTTGGCAGGAATGTGTTATAATATCT
>DOSQ01000183.1 GCA_003512125.1 Acidaminococcaceae bacterium | reverse complement strand
ACCAGCACAAAAGAGACCTGCGCAGGGAGCTCAGGTGGTACACAAATTCCCATTCTTCTTTTTCAGCGATTACATCGTCATACTGATCCGGACGGTAGTTTTCAATTATGGAAGCAATCTCCGGATCAAGCCGGTATTTATCTGTCATAACGCCTCTTCAATCTTTTCCGCGATCTTTTGATTCTCTATTTCATTCAGGTGTGACGGTATCGCACCATACTCATATTTCTCATCGGTAAAATACAACTCGTCTTTCGCCGGAGAAATAACCGGCGCTTTCGGCAGAAGCTGTTTCATATACTGATAATACTGCCGCAGGACAGCATTCACTCGCCGGATAGATTCCAAATTGTCAAACGGTTTCCTGCCCTGCAGGTTGCCTGCTGCCTCACAAAGGTAATTTTCGATAATCACAAAACGAACGTCCGGGCAAATGCGGTGGGTTTCTGCCACCATTTCCCGACACCCCCGTTGCCAGAGTTCCATACAACGTACAGACTCTCTGGAAATCACCTGGCCAAACTTTGCAAAATCTTCTGCAGTCAACCCTTCTTTATCTGCAAAGGAAAATATTGCTCCTGCAAAGGCATCGCTCATGGTCACAAAACTGCCGCCAAGCTGCAGTATGTCAAACCGTTCCTCTATTAAATCAATAAAGATAAACTTTGGTTTCAGTTCCCTTAGGATTTCCCAGTAGCTGCGCAGCCTTTCCCGCTCCAGCATGATCTGCCGGTAGCGGTTTTTATGACTTTGCCCGTAAGCAGCATTTTCCGGATTCAACAGGCTGACCATACTGGTAAAATTAAACCGGGCATAGGGATCGTGGAGCCAGTCCACATGGGTCAGGATGCGGTTCAGGTTATAACCGCCCCAGGTAACATATGGCTCGTTCCGTCCCTCCGGAAACCGTTCCGATAGAAAGCACCGGTAATTTTGCACGAGTTCCCGGAAATCCCCGGGACTTTTGCGATGGAACTGCATGGCCAGGATATCGTTCAGACGGTATTTGACCACTCCTTCCAGAACCCCTGCGAACTCTTCATACCGGCCTGTACGCCGGAATTCTTCTGTCAGGAAATCCATCGCCCTGACAGCCAGCCGGTTGTTAGGTTTCCCGTCCTTACGTGCATAGCCGTTTTCTACCAGTGAATTCTCCCGGAAACGACGGTAATAATACAGGGCTTCCCTTACATTGACCACCCGGTTGCTCAGGGCCAGGATTAGCGAATACACAGCCGGCGACTCAAAAGAACATTTTGGCATGGACAAATGGTATTTCTCCCAGAGAGTCCTGCGCGAGATTGCCTTATACATTGCCGTAGGCCCGTATTTCATATGTTCGGGAAGAGTATATGCCTGCCCCATACGTCCGTAGCAGGAGCGGTATATCTTCTTCCCGCTGCGGTTGTCGTAACGCCACAGGTCGCATTCGGCAAAGTCCGCATCCGCCTCTTCCGCGGCCTTCCACAGTTTTTCCAGATAATCTTTTTCCAGCCAATCATCCGGGTCTACAAATGCAATGTATTTGCCCCGGGCCATCAGCACCCCGAAATTCCGGGCAGAAGCCACCCCATCGTTTTCCCGGTGGAAGACGGTGACTCGGGGATCTTTCTCCGCCCATTCCCAACATTTGGCAAGAGAAGCGTCCGTCGATCCGTCATCAATCAGAAGGATTTCAATTTGCCGCAGGGTCTGCCCTGTCACCGTTTCCAGGCACTGATCCATATACTCCGCCACATTGTAAACGGGAAGGATCACGGTAATCTCCGGTCCGGAGCCGCTGCTTACGGAAAAAGCGCTTTCCTTTTGTTCTTTCCCGGTAACGGCATGTATGTCCGATACATTCCCGTCGGCATAATCCGTTCCCCTCAACAGTTCCCGTCTTGCTCTTTTCAAAATTTCTTTTTCTTCCGAAGTCAGGCCTGCTTTTGCCCGTGCCGCTTCTGTCAGGCGGTTTTCTTCCGGAAAGTACTCGTGAAACCGTTCACTCGCTTTTACCACCAGACAGGGTACCGTCCTGCAACCCGCCAGCACAGCACCTGCCAGACGGTGCAGCCCGTCAATGATGCGGTAACGGTTGTCAATCAGGATCGGGCGGTTCCGGTCATAACCCCGGGCAATCATGTCCCTTGCCACTTCCGTTGCATAGGCAAGGCGCTGCCGGGCTGTTTCCGGCTTGCTGAACAGGCTTGCCGCTTTTACGTACAGCGCGGAAGCAGGGCCGTTACATTTACCTGAAAGACATTTCTGCAACGCGGCATACCGCACCGAAATCCAGGCCTGATCCGGCTCCTGCCACCGCAGGATCGTCCGCACCGGAATATCCGTCACAAAAGGCGTACAGGCACCCCAGGCCAGTTCCAGATAATTGGGGTACATCCAGACAAACTCCAGCCCGGCTTCGGACAGAGACTGTTCTACCGTTGCCCGCAGGGATTCATGGACTGCGATACACAACAGAGGCAGTTCCGGCGACAGTTTTTCGTTTTGTTGGGCCGTAACCATTTCTGAATACTGTGCCAGAGACCAGACCGGTTTCCCTTTAAAAGAAGTTGTAACAGCCTTGCTGACAACAAAACCGCAGATGCAGTCCACAAGGCCCTGCTCCGCCAGCGTATGCACTATTTTTTCCGCCACAAAACCTGTGCCAAACAGCACAACGCCCCGGGCCTGAATTGTTTGTAGCAAGGTTTTCGTTTCCATACCGTCTGTCCTTACGTTTATATCACAAATCTTTCTGAACATCTTCTGAATCCGGCAAAGAAAAAGCGGATACCGGATGCACCTTCCGCTTCTCCGCTGGCGGGAGCGTCATATACTCCCCGAACTTGAACCGGAGATATTCATCCGCATCTTTAACCCCCGGGAACGGTTTCCCTTCGAAAAGGACATCCTCCCCGCCCTGATACCATTTGGCAAGATATCCGTACGCATCATTGGGCGTGGGGAACATCAGGATCCGGACCCAGGAGGAGCGACAGCTTTTAGAATGCTCGATCATATCGTCATAATACTCCAGGATGCGCTTTTCCGGAATCTTGTCCATTACAGCATATAAAAGCCGGTACAAGGGGTTACGGTCCGCTTTTTTTCCGACCCTTGCCCAAAGCAGCTTCCGCACCAGAAAACATTCCAGGTTTTTGAGACTCCGCCCCATTCGGCTTTCCGGAACCGGGTCCAGCGGAAACACATCCATAAAGATGCCCTGCTCATAGGGCATATGTTCCTGATGTTCCCGCAGGAACAGGGAACCTTTGCGCCGCAGTTTTCCGTAACCCCAGCGGTAACCTTCTGTGACCGTGTGATCCTGAAAATAAAACTTCCGGGGATCCAGCTCCTTTTGGCAGGCCTCCCGGAACCGTTCATATTCGCTGCGCAGCATGGCAATGTCCACGTCGTCATCCCAGGGGATGAAACCGCCGTGACGGACAGCTCCCAGCATGGTACCGGCAATAATGCAATAGGAAATATTATATTTTTTCGCAACTCTGTCCGCTTCCTCCAGCAGTTCCAGCTCCGTAAGCTGAAGCTGCCGGAGATTTTGGGGATCCAGATAGATCATGCCATCACCGTCAATACTGTTTTATTTCATGCGTATATAGCGGTCTGCACCGGCGCCGTACCGGATCAGATCAAAATCCGATCCGTGAACGTGGAAAACCATTACATCCCACAATTCCTGGGAAGGCTCGCCCCACCTCCGCATCCGGGTTACAGAACCCGGCGGTTTATATTCCGGAAACGCTTCCAGCTTGCTGCAGCCTAGAGAGGCGATAGGAAAACCCGTACCGTTAAAAACCTGTTCGGCATGGTTATGCCCGTGAACCCAGGCAACCGCAAGATTCCGTTTTCTGCGGAACCTGTTTATCAAACCGATGGCATCTTCTGACCCCAGAATCGTATTACTCCAGACATGGAGCCTTGCCAGGGGCGGCACATGCGAAAAAAGCAGCAACCGCCAGCCATACGGCGTTTCATCCAGCATCTCCAGAAGATGCCGCAAGGTCTTTACGGAAAACCCATACCTTTCCCGCCGTTCCGGGTCAAAGGAATCCAGAAAAATCGTCCGCAGTCGCTGTTCCGGATAGTCCGTATAATAATCCGGATCATCTCTGCCAAGGCAAAGCTGCGAACAAGCTTTAAGGGAAAGACCCTGGGTATTGCCGCGGAAGAAATTCCGATCATGATTCCCCAGACATCCAAAAAACGGCAATCCCAGCGACTTGATATCCGCAAGCACCCTGCCGGCATAGCGCTGCGTCCAGATCGTCGGCAGAAGCCCGTCGGTAATGTCTCCCAACTGAATAATCCCGTCCGGACTGATACACTGCTTTGTGGCAGACAGCGACGCCGCTGTACAGGACCAGTTACAGCCGGTCGTATAATGGATATCCGTCAACAGAAAAAACACCAGGTCGTCCGGGCGCCTGCATTGCTGTACGCGTCTGGCTACCCGTTCCGCTTCCTCATCAATCCAACGGGGCAGCGGTCCTGCACTTTTCTCTTCCCCTTCCCAACGGAAATAATCCGCAAGAGTAACTCCGTCAGCCTGAATATCTGCCCGCACGATTATGCGCACATAAGCCGGTTCAGAGAACAAACAGGGACCGGTTTTCCATTGAAAAACAGATTTATCCGGATAAAATGCCGTCAGGTTCGCTTCCGGCGGATAGGAATACGTATAAATATATTGCGGATCCGGTTCCGGGGAATACATCGCAACCTGATATTCCAGATCCGGCTTCAATGGGAAAAGCTGCTCCCCTGCCGCTATTTGCATCGGTTCAAAATTGACAGCCGCGCTTTGTAACGGGCACAGGAGACCGCTTTGCCCGTCCACACCACAGCCCGCTTCCATCGGAAACTGCTTTAACTCACTGCGCACGGCGCCACCTCAGGAAATCCTCCATAATCTCAGCCATTAAGACGGATTCTTCCGGTCGCAGTTTGTACTCCCTGCCGGAATGCCCTCTGACCCGGTACAAAAAATCCCCCAATTCATAGCGCAGGCCTTCTCCCAGAAAATCATTGGAGAACACTTGTATATCACGGGGGTCTTCCGAATGTACTTCAAAAACTCTTGTTTTCCACCAGGGCGCCGGCACGCGAATATAACCCTTTGTACCGCTGACAGTCAGTTCCCCTGCAGACTTTATACCCAGGCCTGTTTTAGTTGCAGCCATTTTATCCCCGCAGGAAAATAATACCTTTGTATAGCTGTCCACTCTGTTTTTATTCAAAACGGACTGAAAATGCCATTTCAGATTCTTCGTACCCAACAGCTTCACAATGGGAAGAAGAGTATAGCTGCCGAATTCCGTAAAACTGCCGGCACAGACAGGGTCATCCCATTCCC
>DOSQ01000135.1 GCA_003512125.1 Acidaminococcaceae bacterium | reverse complement strand
AGCACCTACGTGATCTCCGCCGGACTGATCGGCGGGCCGGCAGCCGGTGTGGCAACGGCCTGTATCCTTTCTCTGTTTTCCGTCGCGCTGATTAATCCTCCCGTTGTGCTTTCCATCATCCTGACGATTGCGGAAGGCCTGATTGCGGGCATGTTATCCAAATGGCTGCAAAAGCAGAACTATAATTTTGTTCACGCAGGGGTGATCGCATATGCCTTAACCTCCATTTATATTGTGTTTTTGGCTGTGTTCCCGTCGGGCGTTCTTCCGGATCCTTTTACGCTGGAAGATCTGATTTTTCCCCTTCTTTTCAGCGTAACCGTGGGCACGGGTTCATTTATAGGTCTTTTGGAAGACTTTTACAACCAGCAGGAAAAATTTGAAGGCATCAGCGCGAAAATCGCGTTAAAAATCACGAACAGCGCCCTTTCCTTTTTACAGAACGGCCTGGATAAAAAAAGCGCCTCAGAGACCGTCGATATTATTATCAGGGATTCGGAAACCTTCGACTTTGTAGCCATTACCTCCATGGATGAAATTCTGGGCTTTACGTCGTACCGTACCGAAGCGCCGTTTGTAGATTTTTTAAAAAACGATTTCGCAAAGCTGTTTAAAAGTGATTTCACCATTCCTACTGAAAAACTGGATGTAATCCGGGCCTGTCTGACGGTACCGCTTTATGACGATAAACGGAAATATGGTTACCTTTGCGCCGGCCATATTATGGAAAACAGGGTCTCGCCGATGGAAGAAACGCTGATCAACGGTATCGGGACCATGATTTCGACACAGTTGGCGTTCCATATCATCAAAGAAAAAGCGGATCTGCTGCAGCAGGCGGAAATCAAGGCGCTGCAGTCACAGATTAATCCGCATTTTCTGTTTAACGCCCTGAGCACGATCAGTTATTACTGCACGCAGCAGCCCCAGACTGCGAAAACGTTGATCAACGATCTGGCTAATTATTACCGCAAAAACCTGGCGGACGCGGATACCATGATCACCATCAGGGAAGAACTCCAGCACATCGGCGCGTATATCCATCTGGAACAGGCGCGTTTCAGGGAGCGCCTCCAGGTGGATTATGAACTGAACACGGAAAATTCGTTCATGCTGCCGGCGCTGATCCTGCAGCCCCTTGTGGAGAATGCCATCAAGCACGGTCTCTATCCGAAAATTTCCGGTGGAAAAATTACCATACGGATCGATGAGAAACCTTCCTATTTCCGTATCACTGTTATTGACGACGGTATGGGGATCGCCAGGGAAAAACTGGCAACCATACTGGATGATTCCGTGCCCAAGAAATCCATCGGTCTGTCCAATGTCAACAAACGACTGAACACATTATACGGCAGTAAAAACAGACTGCGTATAAGCAGCCGCGTAAATAAAGGAACCATAGTTTCCATGAGAATCCCGGTCCAGGAGGCGATCAGTACGCAATGATCAGAATAATAGTAGTAGATGATGAATTCCCGACCAGGCAGGAACTGGCATCCCTCCTTCTGAATATCAAGGATGTGGAAATCGTCGCGGAATGCTCTCTGGGGCAGGAAGCGCTGGATTTCCTGCAGAAGGATACGGCAGACCTGATTTATCTGGATATTGAGATGCCCCAGATTAACGGGATCGAGACAGCAAAAATCATTAAATCGACCATCAAGAACCCGCCTGAAATCGTGTTCGCCACAGGGTTCGACCAGTTCGCGGTCACGGCGTTTGAGCTGAATGCCCTGGATTATATTCTTAAACCGTATACGCAGGAGCGGATTCTTGCATCAATTATGCGTTACCGGAATCTGAAACGGCAGCTTTCAGAGAAGAAATCTTCGTCGGAATACCTGAAGTTCCCCATCTGGCACAATGAAAAAATGATCCTGCTGAATGCGGAAACGGAAATCAGCCTGATCAAATCTGAACAGCAGCGCATTCTGGTATTTTCGGAGAAGGGTGTCTTTGAGATCAATACGCCGTTAAAAGAACTGGAACAAAAACTTAAGGGCCACGGATTTCTCCGTACCCATAAATGTTATATTGTGAATATCAACAAAGTCAGGGAAGTGGTTCCGTGGTTTAACGATACGTTCGTGCTGACGCTGGAAAACTGTTCCCAGAAAGATATTCCTGTTTCGCGACATTACATACAGGAATTCAAAAAATATGTAAATCTTTAACTCATACCATCGTAATTCGCTGTTTTGCTTGAAACATTTTTTCGTAAATGGTATTATTTAATTGTTGAAGAGAAATACTTTCCGACAGTTTATGATACCGACGGATCCGGACCGGACTTCGTCAGAAAAGAGGGATAACATGAAATACGTAGAAATTAAAGCCATCGAGATTAATTCCATGGATGATGACGTGCTGCAGGACAGCATCATCTTTGGCGTGGACGAAACGATTACAAAGCCGGAAGAAGTGCCTGCCGTATTACGTAAAATCCTCAAAAAATACTACAACATTGCTTCGTTCGGCCAGGAAGTCAACAAAGATCCGATTCTGTTCGGCAAGGAAATGGACGAAATCGAAGAAAAATACCTGAACGAATACGGAATTTACACTCTTGACATCCAGGAAATCAAAGTCAACTGGGAAAACGGCATGACGATCTGAAAAGGGTAAACATTTTTGCGTTTTGAACGAGCAGCCATTCTTGCAGGTCTTTTCTGCCAGTCTGACTTTACTATAAGTTAATAATTTAATTCCTGTTTGTTCCGACAGCCGTAGATTTTTCTGCGGCTGTTTTGCTATAATTAAAAGAGAATTCCATTTGCATACTATACGTTACAGACAGGAGCGAAAAGAAATGAACAGGAAAGGTTTGACCACCGCGGAAGCCCTGGAGAGGGCGAAGAAGGGAAAGAACGTACTCACCCAGGGAAAGAAGAAAAGCCTGCTTTCGGTGATTGCGGAGCAGTTTGCGTCACCGCTGTTGCTTTTGCTGGTGGCTGCGTCGGTCATTTCCATCATGACCGGGGAAATCGTGGACGGCGTGATTATCATTGTGGTTGTGCTGGCCAATGTCATCATCGGAACCGTGCAGGAACTTTCGGCGGAGAAATCCGTGGAGGCTCTGCGGCAGATCAACGCGTCCACGGCGGTGGTGATCCGGGATGGCATGGAGACGGAGATCCCGGCGGCGGATTTGGTGGAAGGCGATTACGTGATCCTGGAGGCGGGGCGCGTGGTGCCTGCGGATCTGGCGCTGGTGCAGACCAGTTCGCTGAAGGTCAATGAATCGGCCCTGACCGGCGAAAGCGTTGCGGTGGAAAAGGACTGCAACGAAAAAAGCGACGAGAAGACGCCCCTCGGCGACCGCAAGGATAAGGTCTTCATGTCCACGCTGGTGGAATACGGCCGCGGTGAAGGCGTGGTGGAAAAGATCGGCGACCATACCGAGATCGGCAAAATTTCGGGCATGCTGCATCAGATCGAAAAACAGGAGACGCCGCTGCAGAAAAATCTGGACAGCATCTCCAAGGTGCTGGGCATCGCGGGCGTGGTCCTGTGTGTGGTGATGTTTGCCTGCCAGATTTTTATTTACCGTACGCCTGTCATTGAAACGCTGATGATCTCCATCGCGTTTGCCGTGGCGGTCATCCCGGAAGGGCTGGCCACGGTGGTCACGCTGGTGCTGACGGCGGGCATCCAGGAGATGAGCAAGCGCAACGCCATCGTGAAGCAGATCCATGCGGTAGAAACGTTGGGCGCGGTGAATGTAATCTGTTCCGATAAGACGGGTACCCTGACCCAGAACCGGATGACGGTGGTGAAGTGGTATCTGGCGGGCGAGGCGATGGAACCGGAAGAACTGCCGGCGGACAGCCGGGTGTTCCCCAGACTGCTGGAAGGGTTCCTGGCCTGCAATGACGCCAAGTATTCCGAAGAGACCGGCGAGGAGATCGGCGATCCCACGGAAACTGCCTTCGTCAAGTACGCCAAGGATAAAAAGCTGGGCTATTACGATATCATGCGTAACATCACCCGCTTTGATGAGATTCCTTTTGATTCCGTGCGGAAGATGATGACGACCCTGGACCGGGTGGAACGGAACGGCGAGATAAAAAATATTTCCTATACGAAGGGCGCCATTGATTCCGTCATCGTCCGGTGCGACCGCATCCTGGATGAAGACGGCGTGCGGGAAATCACCAACGAGGACGTGGTCCGTGCCACCCAGATGGCGGATATCATGAGTTCCGAAGCGCTGCGGGTACTGGCCCTGGCGTACCGGGAAGGGGACACCGTGCCCCAGGAAAAGGATATGATCTTCGTAGGGCTGGGCGCCATGATCGACCCGCCCAAGGAAGGCGTGAAGGAAAC
>DOSQ01000139.1:7331-7487 GCA_003512125.1 Acidaminococcaceae bacterium | reverse complement strand
CCCTGCGTGTACCGTGTCCATGAGATACCGGCGGAAGACAAGATGGAAGGACTGGCCAAACTGCTGCAAAGCTTCAATGTGAAGCTGCGGATTCCGAAAAACGGGGAGGTGCGCCCTAAGGATGTGCAGGCAGCGTTGGCAGAGATGAAGGAACGT
>DOSQ01000139.1:0-7269 GCA_003512125.1 Acidaminococcaceae bacterium | reverse complement strand
CGGAAGAGCGGCTGGTGAACACGGTGGCCCTGCGCTGTATGCGGCAGGCAGTGTACCAGACAGAGAATATCGGGCATTTCGGTCTGGCAGCGGAATATTATTGCCACTTTACATCGCCCATCCGACGGTATCCCGATTTGCTGGTGCACCGCATTCTGCACGCCTGGCTGAAGGATCCGGATGTTACCCACAGCCTGGCTGCGCTTTCGGAAGACCGTCTGGAAAGTATGGCGGAGCATTCGTCTGTGCAGGAGCGCAACGCGGCGGAAGCGGAGCGGGAGACGGTGGATTTAAAGAAAGCCGAATACATGCTGGACCATATCGGGGAAGAGTTTGAAGGCGTCATCTCCGGTGTAACATCCTTTGGCATATTTGTGGAACTGCCCAACGGGGTGGAAGGTCTTGTCCACATGTCCAGCCTGACGGACGATTACTATGAATTTATTGAAGACCGGTATTGCCTGACGGGAACCCACACCGGCAACACCTACCGGTTAGGCGATACGGTGAAGATTGAAGTGCTGCAGGTGAACATGGAAGACCGCAGCATCGATTTCATCATGGCCGGGGAAAACGACGCCATGCGTGATTATATTAAGACGCAGCTGAGCGGGTCCGGTGATAATGGCAGGACCCAGCGGGGCGGAAACGCCCGCCGTGGAAGCAGTAAAATGAAAAAATACGGAGGCAGCGCGGGACAAAAAGCAGACGGAACCGGGAAAACATACAAATCCGGACACAGCAGCGTGGCCGTATTATTGGAAGAGATCCGCCAGGACGAAGCCCAGGCTACCGGCAGCGGACGCAAAAAGAACAAGCGGCGTCACGGAAGCCACGAGCAGGTCAACGGGGTGATGCGCCCCTATGCCAAACGGGGCAAGGGCGGCATCGGCGGCAACAAATATGCGAACAGTAATAATAAGAAAAAACGGAGACGCAGATGAAGGAATTATTGAGGTTTTGGCGAATTCTTTTCCCGACAGCAGGATTTTAGTATACATTGACGTTGCTTTTCAGGAGATACCATGACGGAAACAAAAATAAAAATCATTACGGAAAACCGGAAAGCCCGCCACGATTACAACATTGTGGAAGCCATGGAAGCCGGTATGGAGCTGGTCGGCACGGAAGTGAAGTCGCTGCGGGCCGGCAAGGTGAATTTAAAAGACAGTTTTGTGCGGATCACCAAACAAGGGGAGCTGGTGGTGATGAACATGCATATCAGTCCCTACGATTTCGGTAATTACAATAATCACGACCCGTTGCGTACCCGGCGTTTGCTGATGCACCGCAGGGAGATCGACAGGCTGTTGGGTAAAGTGAAGGAAAAAGGTTATTCCCTGATTCCCCTGAAGCTGTATTTCAAGCGGGGGTTCGTGAAAATGGAACTGGCGCTTTGTACCGGCAAGAAGATTTATGACAAACGCCGCGACATGGCGGACCGGGATGCAAAACGGGAAATGCAGCGGGTGATCAAGGAACGGAATAAACTGTAGTCGGGTTATCAGAATGGTAAAAACGGACAGGGCACAGCGGGGAAAAGAAGCAAAACAAATGCAGGACATGTTGCAGGGAAAGGTTCAGACAGGACCGGTACGGCATTGAGACTCAGACCAAGTGAAGTAGAGGAACACCGATGTGGTGAAATTGAATATCTGCTGCAGTATAAACGGATCCGTCGTATGTATTTGCGGCTGAAGGCGCCGGATGCGAGAGTGTTTGTGACAGCGCCGTATCACACGACGATGGACGAGGTGGAGCGTTTTATCGGCAGCAACCTTGTGTGGATCCAACGGCAGCGGAAAAAACTGGGGCAGTTGCAGCAGAAGCAGGTCCGCCGGTACGTGACCGGGGAGCAGGTATACGTCTGGGGCAAGGCTTACGAACTGTTAGTGCTTACGGATCCGGATATGGTGCGGCAACTGTGCGGGGAAGAAGCGGCGGATGCCTTGCTGAAACATAACATGGCTTCCGTGAAGCTGGAGAACTCGAAACTCCTGCTAGCTTGTCCTGCCGGTTATGATGAAGCAAAGCGGGAACAATGCCTGGATCTTTGGCTGAAACGCCAGATGGAAGCTTTTTTACCTGCTATCTTCCAGGGCTGCGGTTCGTTGGTGGGCAAGCGGGAATCCAGCTGGTACGTGCGCAAGATGAAAACGCGCTGGGGAACCTGTAATATCAGAACAGGACGCATCTGCATTAATTTGAATCTGGGACATCTTCCGCCGGAGTATCTGAGTTATATCGTAATTCATGAACTGACCCATCTGTGGGAAAAGGGGCATGGCGAAGCGTTCAAGACACGGATGGATCTGTATTATCCCCAGTGGCGGGAACGGCGTCAGGAAATTATCAAACTGGCCTACATGTTGTAACTACTAAAATGGATAATCAGAATTATAAAGAAAAGAGCGCAATCTGTTGTGTAAAAATCGGAACAGTACATTTTCCATCGTTCATTTCTATGATATAATACAATTAACAAGTTGTTTCGTTTAAAATTAGTATCAGAGATGAATACAGAAAGGGGTAAGCAAATGAAAAAATATGTATGTAACGTGTGCGGTTATGTGTATGATCCGGCAGAAGGCGATCCGGACAACGGCGTGGCGGCAGGCACTGCCTGGGAAGACGTTCCGGCAGAATGGGTTTGCCCGTTGTGTGCTGCTCCGAAAGAAGATTTCTCGGAAGAATGATCTGACAGATATTTGTAAAGCAGAGGTGTTACCATGAAAATGAAAAAACTCCTGTTAAGCGTTTTACTTTTAACGTTTTTGTTTTCATGTGTTTCAGGGAAGGCGGTCAATGCGATGGAAAGCAAAAAAGTAGTTCTTAACTCGCTGCCGAAATCGGCAGCAGAGATCAAACCGGCAAGTACGCCGCAGCAGACCGCTGCCTATGCTATTGCTGCACTGGTGCGTTACACGGAAGACGCAGAAGCCGGCATTGCCATGTTGGACGTATTACGCGGTCCCCGTCCCCTGAATAATTTCAACAAACAGTTCCTGCGGGATCAGCTGCGTGGAAAAGAGTATACTGCCAGGTCGTATTTTGACGGGGCGAATCCCGGCAATAATTACACGCCATTCCTGCCGTATACGCTGACTGTTTCTGAGAATCCCTATACATACCAGAATGAAGGCTATGCCCGTCTGCTGCTGAAGAGCGGCGGAGCGGACAATCCGCGCTTTATTACGATGCGGTTGAAACCGTCCACCGGCGAGTGGTATTTGTGGGATTACGAGGGATTGCTGGCAGGGATCCGGATCCCTGCGAAAGACGATCCGTGGAGATGAGATAATATGTTTTAATGTGCAGAAATAATGTCTTAGGATACCGGAAAACAACGATCAGGGTTGCGGTGTGTCGCCGCAGCCCTTGTTTTAAAGGAGGCAAATCAGGTATGAAAAAATTTCTGACAGTATTGTTGATGTTATTGGCGTTCAGCTCTCCGGTTTTAGCTGCAGATGCCGATACGTCCGAAGTTGCACAGGACTATCAGGCGATGCTGGGCGGCGATAAGGCAACGCTGGAAATGACCGATCAGAATGTGATGGCCGCTGTGGCTAACCTGAAAGTATATGATAAACTGGATGCGGTCGTCATTCCGAAAGAACTTAAGAATTATCGCATTATCCGGGCCGGAAAGGAACAGGCCTTTTTAATTATCCCGCATTTTGCCAGGACCCGCATGACGGTGTTGAAGGCGGCAACGCGCAAAGAGGAAGGTGCATTAAAAGGAGTGTTTGAAGGACGTTCCCTGGTGCTGTTCTGCAATAAAGGGGATGCGGTGATAGATATGCTGGTTCGCAACGGCCATGGTATCCAGTTGGTTAATTTTATTCCGGAAGCGGAAGAGCTGCAGGAAAACGGACAGCCCGGCGGTATGGTGATTTCAGAACGGAAGCAACGCTTCCTGAAGGATATTACAACCCAGATCAGGCATGACGGAGAAATTATAAAGGCTGAAGAATAACGTTTTCGTTTAAATATTTTAAAAGAGGTGAAGGAGAAAAAATGCCGACAGTTGCTGAACAGAATCTGACCCTGTTGACAGACTTTTATGAACTGACAATGGGGAACGGATATTTCCTGAACGGATTTTATAAAAAACAAACTTATTTTGATGTGTTTTACCGCAGTGTTCCCGATAACGGGGGCTTTGCAATTGCCTGTGGGCTGACGGACATCATTGAATATGTAAAGAATCTGCATTTCAGTGATGCGGATATTGCGTTTTTGCGCAGTAAGGGCATCTTTGATGAAAAGTTTCTGAACTATCTGCGTAAGTTTAAATTTACGGGAGATATCTACGCGGTGCCGGAAGGCACGCCGGTCTTTCCCTATGAGCCCATTATTACGGTAAAAGCGCCGGCGGCGGAAGCGCAGCTGATGGAAACGTTCATTCTGCTGTGCATCAACCACCAGTCCTGTATTGCTACCAAAGCAAACCGCATCGTGCGGGCAGCTGCGGGCCGGCCGGTGATGGAATTCGGTTCCCGCCGGGCCCAGGGTGTCTCCGGCGCAGTGATCGGAGCCCGGGCTGCTTATATCGGCGGCTGCGTTGCCACGGCCTGTACACTGACGGATGCGCTGTACAGCGTTCCGGCAGCGGGTACCATGGCCCACTCCTGGGTGCAGATGTTTGATACGGAATATGAAGCTTTTAAGTTTTACGCAGAAACCTATCCCAACAACGCAGTGCTGCTGGTAGATACTTACAATACGTTGAAGAGCGGCATTCCCAATGCGATTAAAGTATTTAAAGAATACCTGGCTACAGGAAGAAAGTTTGGCAACTTCGGCATCCGGCTGGATTCCGGAGACCTGGCCTATTTAACGAAAAAAGCCCGCCTCATGTTGGATGAAGCGGGACTGGCCGATGCTAAAATTGTGGTTTCCAATTCGCTGGATGAATATCTGATCCGGGACCTGCTGCAGCAGGGTGCGAAAATCGACTCCTTCGGCGTAGGCGAGCGCCTGATCACCAGCAAGAGCAGCCCGGTGTTCGGCGGCGTATATAAACTGGTGGCGGTAGAAAAGGATGACGGGACTATCGTTCCCAAAATCAAAATTTCTGAGAACACCGCCAAGATTACCAACCCCGGTTTTAAAAAGGTGTACCGTTTTTACGATAAGAAAACGGGCAAGGCTATCGCGGATGAAATCTGCCTGCGCGATGAAATTGTGTCCGAAGCGCTGCCCCATACCATCTTTGATCCGGAAGCCACCTGGAAACAGCGGACGCTGCAAGACTTTACGATCCGGGAACTGCAGGTACCTGTTTTCAAAAAGGGCAAGCTGGTGTACAAGCAACCGGGCCTGAAAGAGCTGCAGGAATACTGCGCGAAGGAAGTGGCCGGTCTGTGGGACGAAGTGAAACGGTTTGAAAATCCCCACAAGTACAATGTGGACCTGTCCAAAAAGCTGTGGACGCTGAAGCACGATATGCTATCGGCGGCAGGGAAGAAAGAGATTTAAAACTAAAAATCTAAAAATAAAAAGCAAGTGCACAGGATTTCACAAAACCATACGTGTTTGCTCAACCCTGCGCACTTGTTTTTTTCATTATAGCATCTTTAAGAGAAGCTCTGTTGTTTGCGGCAGGGCAGGCACGTTGGCTTCTTCAAGTTTGCCGTTATCTACTGCTTCGGCCAGCGCGGGGTCGACCGGCAGCCTGTCCTGGCAGGTGACGCCGTGGGCGGCAGCGGTTTCGTCCAACCGGCTTTTGCCAAAAAGAGAATGCTCTTTGCCGCAGTCCGGGCATTTGAAATAACTGAAGTTTTCCACGATGGAAAGAACCGGAATATCCATCATCTTGGCCATGTTGCAGGCTTTTTCCACGATCATGCCAACCAGCTCCTGAGGGGAGGCCACGACGATGATGCCATCCACTGGCATGGTCTGGAATACGGTGAGAGGCACGTCTCCGGTTCCCGGAGGCATGTCCACTAACATAAAATCTACATCGCCGTAGATGACGTCAGTCCAGAACTGCTGGATGGCGCCGGCAATAACCGGACCTCGCCAGACGACGGGGTCCGTTTCATTTTGTAACAACAAATTGATGGACATGACCTTGATGCCCATACGGGTTTCCGTTGGGAATATTCCCCGGTCATTCATCAACGCCTGTCCGTGGAGGCCAAAGGTTTTGGGAATGGAAGGGCCTGTTACGTCCGCGTCCAGAATAGCCACCTGTTTGCCCGCGCGACGCAGCGCCATGGCCAAAAGGGACGTGACCATGGATTTGCCTACGCCGCCTTTGCCGCTGACGATACCGATTACTTTTTTAATATGACTTTCTTTATGGGCCGGCTTTTTGAAGGAGGCCGGATCCTGCCGTTCGCCACAGCTGGCGCTGCAGCTTCCGCAGTCGTGATTACAGTTTGCCATGATGAGTCATCTCCCGGAATTTATTTTGTAATAATTTTGATAAACAACAAAACCAGCACTACGATAATCAGCGGTTTGACGATTTTATTCGCTTTGGTGAGTACCATGCCGGCCCCGATGTACGCGCCGGCGATGTTGCATACGGCACCGGCCAGTCCCAACTGATAGTCAACGTTACTGCTGAGGATGAAAGTGATCAGCGCGGCGATGTTGGAAGTCAGGTTGGCAGCCTTTGTCAGTCCGGCGGCGTTGCGCACGTCCAGCATGGCCCAGCCGGTTAACGCCAGCAGCAGGAAGGTTCCGGCCCCGGGACCGTAAAATCCGTCGTAACCGCCGATGAAAAACGCAATGACGGCGATGCGCAGCGGCGTTTTGTTGTCCGTCTTGTCTACGTAGGAGCTGGGGTCTTCGCTGAGCCCTTTGTTGCGCATTACGTAAAAAGCGGCAATGGGCAGCACGACAATCAGCAGTTTGTTAAAAATTTCATCGCTGAGTAAGAGCGCCAGCCGCGACCCGATGGAGGAGCCGATAAAGGCGCCTGCAATACAGATCAGTGCCGGGCGCAGCTTGATGAACCCGTTCAGGGCCAGCCGCGCCGTAGAAATGGTGGTGCCCATGGCGGAGCTGAATTTATTAGTACCCAGTGCCAGATGAGGGGGCAGGCCTGCCAGAAGGTAAGCGGGAAGGGTAATGAGGCCGCCTCCTCCGGCGATAGAGTCCACGAACCCGCCCAGAAATAACAGCGGGCAGATAATTAAATACTGAGTGTATGAATCCATGATAATTCGTTACAATGTTATTTCTCTTTATGCGGCAGGCTGCTGATCACTTCGCCGCCGGCCCAGGCCACGGCTTTTTCCGCCAGCACTTCCG
>DOSQ01000087.1 GCA_003512125.1 Acidaminococcaceae bacterium | reverse complement strand
GGTCGGTTTCAGTTTCTTCTTTGAAAGTGGTTTCGATAACGCCTGCGCGGGTACCACCAATGCCGCGAGCATACGCCAGTGCCAGGTCAAAGCATTTGCCGGATGCGTCCTGATATACCGCAAATACGTCGGGAACGCCGGAGCCTTCCGTAAATACGCGTCGTACCAGATGGCCGGGGCCCTTCGGGGCAACCATGAATACGTCTACATCAGCAGCCGGGATAATCTGCTGGAAATGGATATTGAAGCCATGGGCAAAAGCCAGTGCGCTACCAGATTTCAGGTTTGGCGCGATTTCGTTCTTATAAACGTCAGCCTGTTTTTCGTCCGGAATCAGGATCATGGTGATGTCCGCCCATTTTACAGCTTCGCCTACCGTCATTACTTTTAAGCCGGCAGCTTCCGCTTTTGCTGCAGATTTGGATCCTTTGTACAGACCAACCGCGACTTCCAGACCACTGTCACGAAGGTTCAGCGCATGGGCATGACCCTGGCTTCCGTAACCGACGATTGCAACCTTCTTGCCTTTGATAACGTCCCAGTTTACATCCTGATCGTAATACACTTTTGCCATGATAAATCTCTCCTTTTTTTAATAAAATAAATAATTTGAATAAAGAGCTCACGAAAAAATTATGTATTCTGCGCCCCCGGACCAGACCGGAAACGTGGATACCTACATCTTCTTTACCGCGTTGGAACCACGGGACAGGGAAATTTGGCCAGTACGGGCCATCTCGATAATTTCATATTCCTTCAGCATCTGCAACAGCGCCTCTATGTGGTCTTCCCTGCCGGTGACCCGCATGACCACAGCTCCCGGATTGACGTCCACGATTTTTGCGTGGAACAGGTCCGCCAGGTTGGCAATATCAGACAGTTCCTGTGTGGAACCCACTTTGACCTTGATCATGGCCAGTTCATAGCTGATGAACGGCGCCTCATCCAGATTTACGACCTTTATTACATCAATCAGCCGGGCCAGCTGCAGGATCGCCTGGTTCAGTGCCCGCTGGTCTTCTACGGACACGACGATGTTAATACGCGTCACGTCCGGCTCTTCCGTATACCCTGCATTGATGTACTCAATGTTGATGGCCCTCCGGCTGATCAGACCGGCCACATGTGTCAGAACGCCCGGTTTATTATCGCACAGAATCGCCAAATGCTGCTTCATCATTTTGTTTTCCCCCTGTATGCCTGAAATTATCTTTACGCTGTTTTATTGGAAAAAACAGTATCTGAAGGTGCGGATTCATACCTCTGAACATCTTTCGTTTCGTATTATAAAAACGGAAGCCGCTCACCATATAAAAAACCGTCCCCCATAAAGTGAGGGACGGAAATAATCCGCGGTACCACCCTGATTCCCGTAAGTTTTACGGACACTTTGCTACGTACTAACATACGCGTTTCCTGTAACGTGGAAAAAACGCAGGCGCTTAATGCGGATTCAGCGCCGGTCTTCCGGGAGGATCTTCCTCTGCCCGCCGTCACCGGTTTTCACCATCCACCGGCTCTCTGGGACCTGCCGCAGCAGAATACTCTTTCCCTTCATAAGATGTACCTAATTTAAAATTACGTTATGTAGATTATAAAAAAAGAAATTTTTTTTGTCAAACAAAAACAACGCAAATAATATTTTTTGGAGAAAAAAATTATCAGATTTTTGAAAAATGTAACAACTGGTACAAAAAAAGCCGTGCAGCATTTGTCACGGCTTTTTTCATTCCGGTACGATTCTTTCCAATCGGATCGTCAATGTTTCCTATCAGGCCTGCAATTTTTTCTACCGGTTCAGTTTCTCAAACAGGCTGATAAAATACCGGTACGCGAAAAAAAGAAAAATGGAACCGGCTACCCAGGCCACTGGGCTGGCATAACAAACACCCCGATATCCCCAGTCCACAGCCAGGAACTTGGCCACACCGGTCCGCATACCCAGCTCGATCAGGGAAGAAGCCAGTGGCACCATACCCACGCCCATACCCTGCACGGCACTGCGGTAGATAAACATCTGACTCAGGAAAAAGTAGAACGGCACAGAACAGTTCAGATACAGCAGTGCGTCCTTGACCACGTCAGGATTCCCTTCTTCAATGAAGATACCGATTATATTTTCACTGAAAAAGAAAATGAGGATACCTGCAACGAAGGCAAAGGCCATGGCAATGATGGAACATTTTGTAACCGCGTCACGGATCCGCTGAAACTGTTTGGCCCCGTAATTCTGGGCGCTGAAGGCCGCCATGGCGATACCGAAGGAAGCCATGGGCTGCAGTGCCAGCTGCTCCACCCGGATGGCCGCCGTAAAACCGGCAATAGTATTGGGGCCAAAGGAATTGGTGATGGACTGGATCAGAAGGATGCCGATGCCCAGAATAGAAAACTGCCCCGCCATGGGCAAACCAATCTTCAGGTGCGCCAGGGCAAAATCTCTGTCCCATTTCCAGTCAACTTTTTTTAAACGCAAAATGGGAAAATGCTTCCACATGTAAATGACACAGAGAAACGCCGAGATGCCCTGGGCCATAACCAACGCATAAGCGGAACCGGGCACACCCATACCGAATTTCAAAATAAACAGCAGGGCCAGCCCCACATTTATAATAGTTGCAAAAATCAGAAAGGCCACCGGTGTTTTGCTGTCCCCCAGAGCACGCAGCACAGCTGAAAAAAAGTTGTAGGCCATCATGGCCCACAGACCTTCTGCCACGATCAGAATATAACTGCGTGTGTCTTCGTACAAAATCTCCGGCAAGTTCATCAGGGCCAGCAACGGATCGATAACGATGAACATGGTCACGGCCAGGAAAATGACCGCGATGATGCTGAGCATCAGACTCATGGCCACGCTGCGCCGCATTTTCTCCAGATCCTCTGCACCGAAGAACTGACCTGTCAGCACGGTGAACCCGTTGGACATACCCATAGTGATCATCACCAGCAGCATAAAAATCGGAGCCGCCGCACCGACAGAAGCCAGCGCGTTGACACCGATGGTACGTCCTACAATAATAATATCCGAAATGCTGTACATCTGCTGAAAAATATTGCCGATGATCAACGGCACCATAAACGTCAGCAGCAGTTTCAGGGAATTCCCTGAAGTCATACTCTTTTGCATAAAACTACCTGTATGGTTTGTTACCCAGTACTTTATGAAACGCCAGCTCATCCCCACGCCTGTCTGTGCGGCAGAAAATTCGCGGCGTTACCTTCACTTCACCGTATCAAGAACCATTTTTCTTTCTTTAAAATACACCGGTTGCAGCTCCGCTTCTTTCGCCATGGCGACCGCTACAGCCAAACGTCGGCCGATGTGATCCGTGTAATGGGCGTCACTGCCCAAGGTGCAGTATTTGCCACCCAGTTCTTTGTAGCGTTTGTATAAAGGTAGCAACGATTGAATCGCCGTTTCAGAATCCAGCCGACGGGTATTTATCTCGATTGGTTTATTTTTTTCTATTAAAATTCTAAAAAGCCGATCCCACTCCTGCTGATTTTGTTTCACGTGAAACTCTTTGTCTTCGTACGGCCAGTAACGGCAGATGTAATCGATGTGACCGAAGGAATCAAAATTGTTGTGATTTTCCGCGCAACGGATGCTGTCCCGGAGGAAATCGTGCATGGTTTCTTCTTTGGACAGTCCGTTGTACGTTGTTGCTTCGTACAAATCCAGCCGGTTCATCATATGGATGGAACCGATCACAAAATCAAAGGGGTACCCTTCCGCAACCTTGTCTTCTTTTTCCGCCAGATGAGGCTGCATCCCCACCTCAATACCCAGCAACACGTTATCGCTGCGCAAAGGCAGGTTCTGTTTAAAATACGCGTCCCGGTCGAAGAGGAACTGCTCTGGGTTGGTGGGATATTCATAATCCCAATGCTCTGTCAGAATCATCCCGATGCCCAGCTTCGCGGCCGTGTCTGCCGCCTGCCGTAACGTCATTTTTGAATCACAGGAAAACTCACAGTGATTGTGTGTGTCAAACATGTTCTTCTTCCTTATGAATTTACTCTATAATAATGCCGATCCCGATATAGCAAAACAATAGCCGGCAGATTGCTTCTGTAAGCGCAAACGCCGAATCTTTTCATTACATTCGCCAGGTTTACACATTAAACCTGAATTCCACCACGTCCCCGTCCTGCATCACATAATCCTTGCCTTCCAGACGAACCAGGCCTTTTTCCCGGGCAGCCACTTTGCTGCCGCATTTTACCAAGTCGTCATAGGAAACAATTTCCGCTTTGATAAATCCTTTTTCAAAATCCGTATGGATTTTTCCCGCTGCCTGAGGCGCTTTTGTACCGATGTTGATGGTCCAGGCCCGGCTTTCGATTTCACCGGCAGTGAGATAAGTCTGCAGGCCCAGCAGTTTGAAGCCCGCTTTTATGAGACGGTTCAGGCCGGCTTCCGTCAGCCCTTCCATTTCCAGATATTCCTTTGCTTCTTCTTCCGGCAGTTCCGCGATTTCCGCTTCAACTTTGGCAGAAATCACAACCACTTCCGCATGTTCCTGGGCCGCGAATTCCTGCACCGCTTTCACATGGGGGTTGCCGCTGGCATCCGCCGCTTCGCTTTCCGCCACGTTGCAAACATAGATGATGGGCTTACGGGTGAGCAGATGCAAATCATACAGCATGGCCTCTTCTTCCGGCGTAAACTCCATGCGGCGGGCGGGAACGATATCCTCCAGCCCTTTGGCGATGCGCTCCAACAATTCCTGCTCCGCTACAGCCTTTTTGTCATGGGCTTTCAGCAGCTTTTCCACTTTTTTCATCCGGTTATTGACGGTATCAATATCCGCCAGGCACAATTCCGTGTCAATGATCTGGATATCCCGCACCGGATCAACGCTGCCTTCCACGTGAGTCACATTTTCATCTTCAAAACAGCGTACCACCTCGGCGATGGCGTCCGTGTTACGGATATGGCTGAGGAACTGGTTGCCCAGGCCTTCGCCCTTGGACGCACCCTTCACCAGCCCGGCAATATCCACAAAGTGCATGATGGCCGGAGTGATTTTTCGGGAATTGAACATCTTTGCCAGCACATCCAGCCGTTCATCCGGAACCGCAACCACACCTTCGTTGGGCTCAATAGTGCAGAAGGGATAATTAGCCGCTTCCGCCCCGGCCTTGGTGATTGCATTAAATAATGTACTTTTACCCACGTTGGGAAGCCCCACGATACCTACATCCAAATTCGTGCTCACAGTTTATTCTCCTTTATCGTACTGCATTATGGTATTACAGAATGTAATCTAATTATAAATGACATATAATTATATCATAAGAGCATGCAGCTTGCAAAAAGAAACGGGGGCACGGCTGCACGACCAGCAACAGACAGGAAATTCTTATTTAAGTTTAAGGTGTTATATGATTCCTATCTGTACTTTTCCAACGTTGCATAATGCTTCTGAAATTCTGCCATAAGATCCGGCCAGGCATCCCCAACCATACCAGCATTACACAAAAGCAAGAAACAAACAAAGACGATTACATTACGTACCATTTTCAATCCACCTCACCACGCTTCAGTAAACACTGCATCATTGAATCATCATAAAAAGCCGGATGCGTAAAACACGCACCCGGCAATTCAAAACGATACGGTAACCAAATTACTTCGCCATCGTGTCAGTCCGTCACATACGTGCAGACCTTTCCTGGATTTAACAGTCCCTTCGGATCAAATACAGCCTTAATGCCCTGCATCAGTCCCATCACGTCACTTCCAACATAGTCCTCCAAACGTTTGACGGAAACAGCTCCGATGCCGTGTTCCCCGGAGATCAGGGCGTTCATTCCTTTGCCCCGGGCATAAATCAGATCCAGGAACTTATCGGACCGGGTGCGGAATTCCTGTTCCTCCATGCCGTTCGCACAGAGTTTGATATGGATGTTGCCGTCCCCGGC
>DOSQ01000086.1 GCA_003512125.1 Acidaminococcaceae bacterium | reverse complement strand
GTTTTCCCCGGCAACCGCTACAGTTTTGCAAAAATCGGAATGTAATTCACGCAGATCCAGCCGATAAGCGTTACCAGCAGTACGTTGAGAACAGTCAGCCGCAGCCCCTGCCGGATCTGCAGCCCTGCGTCCAGCCCGTAAGACACCGGAATCGCCCGGGTAGAAACTGGCAGAACGTAGGCACAATTCACTGCTACCACCGTAATCAGTATATACGGAACCGGATTCAGTCCGATGGCGCGGGTAATGCTGATAACTACCGGCAAGGCAATGGAAGCCGCTGCCGTATTGCTGGACAGTTCGGTAAGAAAACAACCGAAAGCCGCAAACAGCACTATGGTTCCCAGTCCGCCGGAAGGTCCGCTTGCCGCAATCAGGGCCGTCAACTGCTTCACCGCCCCGGTTTCTATGAGCATACGCCCCAAAGCCATGCCGCTGGCAAAGAGGAACATCATGCCCCACATAACATGGCTTTCCGCATATTTCCAATCCAGCATCACTTCACCGTTTTCATCGCGCAGCACAAACATCAGAAGACCTAACGTCAGAAATGAATAGGCAGGCTTCAGTCCGGGTAATATATCCGCATACAGCGGGCGCAGGAATGCCAGCAACGTAGCCAGCACAAATAATATCAGTCCTGTTTTTTCGCCCCGCTTAAGCGGCCCGAACTCTTCACTCAGCTTTTTAAAATAGGATGCAGAACCGTTTAGATCCCGGGTCGTACGATTCGTTTGCCAGAGGAATAACAGATTTAAAAGAAAGACCAGGCACAAGATCGGCACGAATCGAAGCACCCAGTCCACGTACATGAACTCATGTCCCGTAAGCTGTTCCATGTAGGCAATAGCAACCAGATTCGCCGCACCGCCGATGGGAGAGCCAAAACCGCCGATACCGCTGCCCCAGCCAATCGCCAGCAGAATCGGCGCTGCCTGATGAATATCTGCCTCTCCGCCGCCATTCACAAATTTCAGCATGGCTGCCGCGATGGGGCAGAGAATCGCAGCTACCACCACATTGGGCAGAAAGACGGAGAGAATCACCGATGCTCCCAGCCACGCCATAATCTGCTGCCGCATGGAAGTCCCGATACCGCATAGCGCTTTCACCGCCACCCGCCGGTCCAGACCGGTACGGCTCCAGGTCAGACAAATCAGGTCAGCCCCCAGCAGCAGCACTACAATTTCCGAAAAGTAATTACTGATTACATGCCCGCTGGGAATCAGATTCAGTAACGCATTGACGGCAATCGGCAGCAACGCGGTCACCGCGATTCCCACCGGACGGAAGACCCACCAAAGCGCCATCCATGCCGCCATTCCCAATGCACCTGCAGCCGCGCTGCCAAATGATTGCGCCGCGAACCGCAGCAACAAAAACGCCAGCGGCCCGGAAAGTAACGCCAGATTCCGTTTCATGTACGGACTCATAAACTCGCCCCCAACACGATTATAATTTCTTCTTTTTTCAAAGGATTTGTTATAAAAAATAAAAACCGTTGGCTGTTTCTTGCCAACGCTTCCTGTTCATTTTGTTTTTAATATTATATACCCAAAGCGCACAGATTGCAAACCGAAACAAATAAGTACAACAGGCGCACTGTTTGTAATTTAGCGCCTCACTGTAATTCCATCGAAAAATAAAGCTTAATATGATATAATTTATCTACGTCATAGTGATTTACGAGGAGGGATGACCATGTCAAAATTGGCAGTAATCGTACAGTGCGAACTGGTAACCCGACGCTGTTCCGGATATAATTGCATGAAAGCATTCACCCGGCGCAGCGGAAAAATGGAAGGGTATCCGGAAGGAACCCGTTACATGACAATCAACTGCGGGGGTTGCTGCGGAGCGGGCATCGATGTGAAAATAGAAAATCTGGAAAAACGGCTGCTGGCCAACGACGAAAAGAAAGAAGATGTAGTAATCCATCTGTCCACCTGCATCTGCACGGAGAATCATCACCGCCTGCCCTGCCCCTTTAAGAATTACCTGAAAAAGACCATTGCACGCCGGGGCTTCACCGTAATTGAAGGAACCTACATTTCCCAGACAGCAGCCCGCAGAAGAGCGGAAGGAATCTATCAGCCCTTTGAATAAGAAATACCGTCAATCATCGCAGTAATGGTTGACGGTATTTTTTGCGTTTGGGACTATTCCGCTATCTTCCGTATAATGTCCACGGCGTCCTGGAGATAATCCGCAATCTTCTTTTCTTCTACGCCGGCAATGTAAGCCCGGCAGTGATTCATGGGGATCAGCACCACCTTAGCCTTGCTGGAGGAAACTGCCATGGCAATAGCCGGACTGATTTCCCCGTGCAGGGCGTTAGCCATGATGATGCCTGCCGGCCCGACAATCACATCTGCTTCCTCAGCGTTAAACATAATCGCGTTTTCACCGGTAGCCGCAAAAGACGGTCCGCCTTTCAGCATGGTTTCCGTTGCGACGGAATTTGTCCCTGTCGCCCCGACTTCCGCATCCGGGAAATTTTTAACAAGCAGCTCCACTAAAGAACGGCCGATGCCGCCGCCCTGTCCGTCAATTACAAGAATACGCATAATCTGCCTCTCTATGCTTTCAATAATTAAAAATCACCGGTTAATCTGTATTATAAACCAGCATTTGCCTGCCTCACCGTACCGGCAGGATTTCCAGCCAGTACCCGTCCGGGTCATTGATGAAATAGATGCCCATCATTGGATTTTCGTAACAGATGCAGCCCATCTTCTTGTGTTTTTCATGCAGAGCCTCATACTCGTCGGTGACAAAGGCCAGATGGAATTCATTCTCGCCCAGATTGTAGGGCTCTTTACGGTCTTTCAGCCAGGTCAGTTCCAGCGTGTGAGGCGTTTCACCGTTATCGCCTAAATAAACTAACGTAAAATCCGGTTTTTCAACCCGGCGGACTTCTTTCAGGTTTAACGCTTCCTCATAAAACTTCATGCTTTTTTCCAGATCCAACACGTTGAAATTATTGTGGGCAAATCTAATCATGATGAATCTCTCCTTCCGGTTCATTCCATGGCATTTTTATTATAACATTTCTTATGCAGCTGTGATATAATTAAAAAATATAATATCAAAGAAACAGGAGATTTTCTACGATGCGAGACACAGAACAGCACAACGTTACAAATATTGATACAGAAGACAGGGAAACACAGATTGCACGGATTTGCCGGATGGAAGAAATACTGGATAAAAGCAACAAAGCCGTACAGGAGTTACAAAAGGCGTTGGATCGTTACATTGCCCTTGAAGAAGAGATACGTGAACTGGAACTGTATTATACAGGCGGGCAATGGCAAAAAGATTTTGCCGACGATGAGGCTGGCAAACTTCCCCGGGATTTAAAACGCGGCGTATTGTCGGAAGACGCAGTTTATGACTTTCTGGCTTTGCGTAACGAAGTGCTTTCAAAAATCAGAGAAGAAAGTTAATTATCATGAATGTTTTGTAAATCTGAACGGGAGAATTACCATGGGATTTTTTGAACTATTGTTAATCGCGATAAGCCTTCCCATAGACGCTTTTTCCGTATCGGCTTGCGCGATCCGGTCTTCGTTCTTATCAGCCTGAAAGTACCGTTGGTACATACAGGCTATTTATAAAAATCTTGCTTTACTTATCACATGGCTTCGCCTGCTTCAGGCGAAGCCGTTTTTATAAATGTACGAACATTTTTTTCCGGTTTCACTGTGTAATCAGTCCAATACAGGACGTTTTCGTCAAAGCTGTAATACAAAAGCCCCGAACCATTTCGATACTTCACTTTGTCCTTCACTGTACCGTCTCTCTTCACTTTCCGTATCGCGAGCTGGCAGTTTTCATAATACAGACTTCCGTCCTTCTGATAGTGGGCCCGCATCATGTACACATCCGTTTTGGGAATCCTGTCGCGAACCGTTACAGTTACATCGTACCAGTCCGGTTCATCCGTCGGGGCAACGGACATAAGTAACCGCCCTCCCGCCTTTTCTTCCCAATAACCTTCGTAGCTTTCCGGTGCAATCATTTCATAATCTTTTCTTCCTGTCAGGGGCGCTGAATCAGCGAAAGCCGGCGAACAACATAAAAGCAAAACTAAAGCCAGGCAAACAGCAAATACTTTTTTCATTTTGGGTCTCCCATTCAATTCTGTTATCTTACTCCAAAAATGCGAAAACAGCAGCGTTGTCATTCATCGACACAACCGCTACACAAAACTTTCATTCTATAGGCATTACTCTTTTTCTCTTTCCTGCAATTCGTCCCATAACTGTTCTATCTTTTTCCCCAGTATCGGATGCACCGCTGCGGGTGCAATCTGCGCCAGAGGACGCAATACAAAATCCCGGTTCTGCATGTCCGGATGAGGCACCTTCAGTTCCGGCAGATCAATGACCCTGTTGTCATACAGCAGCAGGTCCAGATCGATGTTCCGTTCCCCCCAGCGTCGCAGCCGCTTCCGCCCCATTTCCTGTTCTGTCTGCAATAAAAGTTCCAGCAATTCTGTCGGGGACTTTTCTGTTCTGATTTCCGCTGCGGCGTTAAGAAAATCCGGCTGATCCGTCACGCCATACGGTTTGGTTGTAATGAAATCAGATACAGTTATAATCTTCAGGCCTTTCTTCTCCATCAGAGCAAGGGCATCCTTCAGGTTTTTCACCGTATCGCCTATATTACTTCCCAGCGCAATATAAATCGCCATATCACACGCTCCGTATCGCTTCCAGCATGCGGATCAGCTGCAGGTTTTCCCTCACGTCATGCACCCGTACCATACTGGCTCCTGCATACACAGCAGAGGCTGTAACCGCCAGGGTACCCTCCAGCCGTTCTTCCGGCGGAAGCGGATTATTCTTTATTCCCAATACATTACCTATGGTAGTCTTGCGGGACGCTGCCATCAGTACGGGGTATGCGTTTACAGTAAGGGCATTCAGATTCTGCATCAGGCGCAGATTCTGTTCGTCGTTTTTGGCAAAACCGATGCCCGGGTCCAGAATAATCTTATCTGCACCGATTTTACGCTCCTGCAGAAGATCTGCCCGCTCCAGGAGATATTCCGTCACTTCCTGCACTACGTTATTATAACTGCACTGTTTCTGCATATCTCTGGAGGTTCCCCTGCGATGCATCAGAATGATAGGCGCCTTCACCTCTGTCACCACATCAATCATAGACTTGTCCGCCGTCATGGCGCTGATATCATTAATGATATCTCCTCCGCACTGCATCGCTTCTTTTGCCAGTGCAGCCCGATACGTATCTACGGAAATGATACTGTCCGGGAACTTCTTTTTGACTGCCGTCACAACAGGCAATACCCGTTCCCTTTCTTCCTCTGCCGTAACCGGTTCGCTGCCGGGACGGGTGGATTCCCCACCGATATCCAACACAGCCGCGCCTTCTGCCAGCATCCGCTCAGCCTGTTCCAGCGCCGTATCTATACTGTTTTTCCGGGAGCCGGCGTAAAAGGAATCAGGTGTCACATTAAGGATACCCATCACCTGCACGGAATCGTAGCGCAGCGTACGTCCGTCAGCCAGCAATGTAGATTTGGCAGCCGGTGTAAGATATTGCTCCAGGTCTTCCACGATGTCCGGTATACCGAAATACGGCATCTGTTTGAGTTTATGGA
>DOSQ01000080.1 GCA_003512125.1 Acidaminococcaceae bacterium | reverse complement strand
GGGACGCGCGCACCCATTCCATTGCGGTGATTATGATGACAGCACTGGAGGATATGGAGAGCCGTATCCACGGTTTTAAGGTGGGTGCCGATAATTTCCTGGTAAAACCTATCAACTATAATGAAGTGAAAGCGATCATCGAGAAGCTGTTAAAAGAAAAGCTGTACGAAGATACGTTGGAAGAAAGCTGCAATGTGGCGAAAGCGTTTCATCGTTTCGGACAGCTTCTGCTGGGCCGGCCTACAAATATCAATGCGCCCAACATGGTGTACTGTAATAAACTGCTGGAATCCCTGAACTGGGATTGGGGCATGGCCAAGAAGGCGCGTATTGCCGTAATGTTTCCGTCTCCGGCTGAACTGGCAAAAAAGACCAACCTTACAGTGGAACAGATTATTTCTCTGACAGACGGTCTGTACATGGGGCGCTGGCTGCAACCCATGTTGCGATTTTTAAATGCGCCTGTAGACGATAATGAAGCATTCCGTCCGGAGCTGGAACGACAGAACTGCCTGAAGGCGGCGGAACTGGCGCTGATCGTCAACCGTTACACTACACTGCTGAAAGAAAAGCAGGACAGGGAACTGACTTTTTCCATTTTAAAACGGGAATCCACGGCGAACCATTACAATAAAGAAGTGCTGAAGCAGCTGGAAGAAATCCTGCGGGCGGAGCAGATACTGGAAAGCATAAAATGAGAGTTGCGAAGCGCCGGTTCTTTTCAGGAATTTTCCTGCAAAGAACCGGTATTTTCTTTTTATAACAATGTAAAAATATGCAGTATTTATGTTACCACTGTGCGCTGAATGTGCTATAATTATGTTGTCAGAGTACTGATAATTTAATTATAGGAGGAAGAACAATTATGAATCAGATTATTGCTACAGCGCAGCAGATACTGGACTTTAAAGTTGGTGCCATCAGCGTAGGTTCTGTCATTCAGGGCCTGATCCTGCTGATCATCTTCAACCGGCTCATCAGTATGATTATGGGACCGATCATTGACAAGATTCTGGGTCGCTTTAAACTGGAAACCACGGTACAGGGGTTTGTCAAAGGCTTTATCAAGGTGATCCTGAACTTTGTGGCCCTTTGTGTGGTTGCAGACAGCATCGGCATCCCCATCGCGTCGGTCCTTGCGGTTGTAGGCATGTTAGGTCTGGCAATTTCCCTGTCCGTACAGGGAGCCCTGTCTAACGTAGCCAACGGTTTCCTCATCCTGGTTACGAAACCCTTCAAGGTTGGCGATTATGTTGGTATTGCGGGGATTGAAGGCTTTGTGAAAGACGTCAGCATGCTCTGCACCAAAGTGCTGACCATCGACAACAAGCTCATCATCGTTCCCAATTCGGAAGCCATGGGCGGAAAAATCACGAACTTCTCGTCTGAAGACCTGCGTCGCGTGGACATTGAGACCAAGGCCGGCTATGCCAACAAGTTTGAAGATGTTTACAAAGCCGTGCTGGAAGCGGTAAAAGATACGCCTACCGCGTTGCAGGATCCGGCTCCGTTCGTACGGGTTTCCGGTTATACCGATTACGCAGTGGTTTATACGATTCGCGTATGGACTAAATCCGCCAATTACTGGGACTGCTATTTTGACCTGATGCAGAAGGTCGGCGAGTTCAAAGACAAGAACGGTATCGTGGGCGGCGTTCCTTCCATGAAGGTACTGGGCGAAGACAAATAACTCCGTTACACGGTTGAAGTTGTTTAATTACGTCAGAAAAGCGCTTCGCAAAACCGTCCGCGTTTTGCTTCAGCGTTTTTCCACGCAGATTTAACCAAAAAAATCCGGTATCGCATTTGGTTGCGATACCGGTTTAACTTTTGTTGTCAGCGTTTCGCTTAATCTTCGTATTTATCCGGGAAGAACAGCTTCAGGGTGTCCATGTCGGGCATTTTGCCCATGGCGTTGCCAATGAAGAAGAAAATCAGTGAAGTGGTGATACCGATGGTGATCTGATGCAGGGAAAATACCTTGAAGCCCATGGCCATGGTGATGCAGTAGGCCGCCACGCCGCCGAACATGGCGCAGATGGCGCCGGTGCTGTTGGCTTTGTGCCAGAACAGACCGAAGATCATCACCCAGAAGAAGGCGGTTTCCAGACCGCCGAAGGCGAACATGTTGATCTTCCAGATAACGGAAGGAGGCGCAATGGAAATCAGGTAAATACCGAAGCCCAGCAGGATGGTGAAAATCATGCTTAACCGTTTGACTCCCTCGTTGCTCAGGGATTTCCCGCTCTTTTCCAGATGGCGCATATATACGTCTTTAATAATGGAAGAAGAAGAGGTGAGCAGCAGGGAAGATACGGTGGAAATGGTGGCCGCGATGGGCCCGATGATGACAACGCCGGCCCAGAAGGGACTCATGACGCTGATGATGGTGCGGGGCATGATGTTGTCCACGCTGCCGCCATAAGCAGCCAGGTCCGGATTGGTGAGCACGCCTTTGCACAGAACGCCGACCCAGGTAGCGATGATGGTCACTACGCCGATGACGATGGTGCCGATGATGATGGCATTGCGCAGGGCTTTGGTATCTTTATAGCTGATGCTGCGGACTACGGACTGGGGCAGCGCCAGGGTGCAGACGCCGACCAGCAGCCACTGACTGATGTACAGGGAAACCGGCATCTTGCCGCGGGACAGAGGCTCCAGCATAGCGGGATCGTTCGCCCGGAAGTGGGCCATAATGGCACTGTAACCGCCGGCTTTGTCCAGCAGGCAGTAGAACAGGATCGCCATGCCGATCATCATGGCGATGGCGCAGATGGCGTCCGTGATGGCCACGCCTTTAAACCCGCCAATGGTGGTGTAGATGACCACGATGATGCCGAACATGGTGAGTCCGGTCATGTAGGAATAGCCGGTAACTGCTTCAAACAGTTTGGCTGCGCCTACGAACTGGGCGACCATGGTGGCGCAGAAGAACGCTACGATGAAGATAGCCGCCATATTGGCCAGCGCGTCGGATTTGTACCGGGCGCGAATGATATCGATAACGGTGACCGCGTCAATTTCGCGGGCAATCAGGGATATTTTCTTGCCGAAAACACCCATGACAAGGAAGATAACTACCATCTGTACGATGGCCATGTACAGCCAGCCGTACCCAATCTGCCAGGCCACGCCGGGTCCGCCGACGAAAGTGGAAACGCTGGAGTAGGTGGCAACCGTGGTCATGGCCAGGACAAAGCCGCCTAAGGAACGTCCGCCGATGAAGTAATCTTTCACAAAGTTGGAAGAACGGGCTTCGCTGGACTGCTGCTGTACCCAGTAGCTGATGTAAAGCAAAGCGGCAAGGAATAAAAGCGCGGGAGCCAGATTCAGGAAGTTTTCCATTATTTACTGCCTCCTTTCACCGTGGCGTCTTCTTTCATGTCAACATCCTTGATGACGTACTCAGCCAGCCACCAGGCTACGACTACGGCAAAAAGCCAGGACACGATACAGCCGCCGATGACCCAGATGGGTGTGTCGAAGATGACGATGTCCGAATCGGCCAGACCGAAACCTGCCACGATCCAGAAAAGGATGACGACAATCGTGGCCAAAACGGTGGTCTTGGCTTCCCGGTTCGCCTGCCGGAATTGTTCACTGCGTTTCATAATGACAAGTACCTCCCTTGTAATGCAGATAGGATTACGTAACTTTTGACAACGGAATCTATAAAACGTTTGAACAGTCAAATTAAAAATCGCCCATCCGGAACCGGATGCGCGATACATTTTTACTGTTGCGTCCCGTCCCGGTCATCAGGAACTGTTCATCAAGAAATTGAACAGTTCGCTTGTCTAAATTTCCCTGTACTTCGTTGTCGTCAGTCGACGTAGCTTTGGCTACGCTTCCTTCCTCCGCCTTGTACAGGAAATTTTATCCTGTGCGATCTTGCTCAATTTCTTTCTTCTCAGTTCCTTACGGATCCAAGCGATATCAGACTCTGTTGGTTCATTTTCTCAGCGGGTTTGTGGTAAAACTGTACGTTGTCTTCCGCTCCTCTGGAAATTCACATGTATGATAGCATACATCTGCTGAGAATGCAACCTTGCAAACAGTATTTTACATTATTTTAATCAACGTTTTTCATTTTTCGTTTTCTAAAATGTAACATGGGTTTGTGTCAAAAAAAGGACATTTATATGTTTTTTATAAGATGAACAGAACTTAATCCGTAGTTAGACTAAGGAAAAGGAAAAGACTTCGCAAAACCGTGTACAATTGCTATTTTATGGACTTGTTCGCCTGTGGCTTCGAAACTCGGGCTTCGCCCTCAGACAGTCTCGCCACAACGGCGAATTTCGTCACATAAAATATCGCAATCGTTCCCGATGTTTTGCTCAGAACTTTTCCTTTTCCTTTTCCTTAGTTTAATTTTGAGAATATGATACTGTTAGCCATTTGTGGTAAAATATAGTATATAATAAAATATAGCAGAAACATATGGATATGTAATGTGATCAGGGAAAAGAAAAAATGATTTTAATCAGCGCCTGTCTGGCGGGCCGAAATGTAAAATATAATGGAAGTAATAACGCAGTGCCCTGGCTTTGTGAGTGGATTGAGCGGCATAAGGAAAAGGTACTGCTTGTTTGTCCGGAGGTGATGGGCGGGCTGCCGACGCCGCGTCTTCCGGCGGAGATTCAGTACTTGGCAGCAGATTCCGGAGCAGTTCCAGAAAAGAGGCGTGTCGTCAACAAAGCCGGTGAGGATGTGACGGAGCCGTTCCTGAGGGGAGCGGAAAAGGTGCTGGAATT